>DASSMT010000202.1:0-10748 GCA_035688655.1 Polyangiaceae bacterium
GATGCGCTGGGTCCCCAGTTCCGACTCCTCGCGGACGAGTGCGAGCAGCGGCAGGAGGCCCGCCGAGTGCTTGCCCGGCAAATCGAGCGACAGGCGCTCGATTGCTTGAATGGTGCGCGACAACGCCTGGGCGCGCTCGACATAGCGTCCGCTCCAGAACATGGCTTCTGCAACGCTCGAAAGCAACATCTGGTTCTCCCTGTTTCAGTTCAGTCTTCGCACACGATCCAAGTGTCTTTGCTGCCGCCACCTTGCGATGAGTTGACGACCAATGAGCCTTTGCGCAACGCGACGCGCGTCAGGCCGCCGCGCGTCACGTACGACGTCTCACCACTCAATACGAACGGTCGCAGATCGAGGTGGCGTGGCTCGATGGCTCCGCCACACAGCGTGGGCGCGGTGGAAAGCGACACGATGGGCTGCGCCACGAAGTTGCGCGGATTATTGGACACCAACTCGCGACAGCGAGTGAGCTCGAGCGGTGTCGCGACACTGCCGACCATGACGCCATAGCCTCCGGACTCGTTGACCGGCTTGACGACGAACTCGGGCAGCCGCTCGAGCACGTGACGACGCTGTCGCTCATCGACCATCCGAAACGTCTCGACGTTGGGCAGGATGGGCTTTTCACCCAGATAGTAGGTAATCAAATCCGGCACGTACGAGTAGACGAGTTTGTCGTCGGCAACGCCCGCGCCGGGCGCATTGACGAGCGCGACCTTGCCCGCCCGCCACGACCGGATCAGGCCGGCCGCACCCAAGAGCGAGCTTGGCTCGAGCGTTTCCGGGTCGAGGAAGGCGTCGTCCACTCGGCGATAGATGACATGCACTCGGACTAGCCCGCTGATGGTCTTCATGTACACGCAGTCGTCGGCGAGGACGACCAGGTCGGCGCCACGCACCAGGTCGATGCCCATTTGCTGCGCCAAGTAGCAGTGTTCGTAATAGGCCGAGTTGTACGAGCCGGGCGTGAGCAACACGATCTTGGGGTTCTGCACCACGTCCGGCGCCAGCGATTGCAACATCGAGTACAGGCGGCCGGGATAGCCGTCGACCGGTTGGATTTTCTGTTCCGAGAACAGCTCCGGAAAGACGCGTTTGGTGACCGCGCGATTTTCGAGCATGTACGAAACGCCGGAGGGGATCCGTAAATTGTCCTCGAGTACGTAGACCGTGCCGTCCTTGTCACGCACCAGATCGGTTCCGCAGATGTGCGCCCAAACTCCGAATTTCGGGTGCACGCCGCGGCAGGCTCGCAGGTAGTTCTTCGAGCTCGAAAGGAGCTCAGCCGGGAATATCCCAGCCTTGATCACGCGCTGATCGTTGTACAGGTCATCGATGAATAGGTTCAGCGCGCGCAGGCGCTGCTCCAAACCGCGCGCGATGCCGTCCCATTCGCGCTGGGCAATCACGCGCGGAATGATGTCGAACGGCCACTGGCGGTCGATGTCTCGGCTCTGCGAGTAGATCGTGAACGTGATTCCCAGAGCCCGAATCGTGGCTTCGGCAGCACTTTGACGCCGCTCGAGCTCATCGATGCCGAGTCGAGCGATCAACTCGCCGACCCGGCGCACGCTCTCTCTCGGTCGCCCCGACGCGGCGACCAATTCGTCGAACGTGGCTGTTGCGGAATAGTCTTGGAACATGGTCGGGTCTCACAGCAACATCCAAGCCAGCACTGGCTGTCACGAATATCGGCATGGGCGGCGCTGGAAACCTGCGTGCAACACGCAAATCTCGCACTCGAACGCAGATAGTTCGCGTCGTGCTTGGACGCGGCCCAAGTCTCGTCGAGTGTCAGCGGCCAAAACCCATCACCCGCAGGATGAGTTGAGCGAGCAGGATCTTCGTGATCATCGCGATCGGAAATACGCTCGCGTAGCCGACGTTTGGACGGTCGTGCCCGGTCTTCTCCAGCGCATAGGCGAGCACGGCGGGTTGCGTCTGAATGCCCGCGAGCATGCCGACGACGACGCTCAGCGGGATGCGCATCAGGCCATGACCGAGCACCACCGTGAGCAGGCCAGTGCTCAGCGAAATGACGGCGCCTGCCCCCAACATCTTCAGCACGACCCCCTGCGCCAGGGCGCCGTTCAGTACCGCGCCCGCTTGCAGCCCCGCGCCGGCCAGAAACAGCACCAAGCCGAACTGGCGAAGCGTGAGGTTGGCACCATACGGTGAGGACCAAACCAGCGGCCCGGTACGTCCCAAGCGACCGAGGATCAACCCGACCAGCAGGGGGCCACCGGCGAAGCCGAGTGAAAATGTCCCACCCGGCACTGGTACGCGCACGGCTCCCAGCAATAGGCCGAGCGCGATGCCCAAACCAAAGCTGATGACGTCCACCTCCGCCACCCGGCGAGCGGAGTCACCGAACAAGCCTTCGAGCGCGTGAAGCGTGGCTCGGGGTGCGACGAGTCGAGCGCGATCGCCGAGCACCAGCCGAAAACCGCCGTCGGGCACCAGATCGACGTCGCCGCGGCGCACGCGAGTGATGACCGCGTCGTATCGCTCGATCAGGTGAAGCTCACGAATTGGGCGCTCGGTGAGCTCTGGATTCGAGACGAACATGCGTCGGAAGTCGACCTCCGAGCGGTCGCGCTCGAGGTGCATTCCCGACACCTGTCCGAGCGCAAGCGCGGCTGCCAGCACGTCGCGCTCTGTGCCAATCAGCGTCACCAGGTCGCCGACGGCAAATCGCGTATCGTCGTGCACCACGCTGGTCTGACCCGCTCGCTGCAGTCGACCGAAGTTGACCGCGTACTTTCGCGTCTTCCTCAGCTCGTTCGCGGGGGCCTGCGGTGCGCGCAACACCTTGGCCGTCACATTGACTATGGCAGCTTCGTTCTGATTGGCATATTTGCCGGAGACTTGCTCCTTCTCGTACGATACTTTGAACCAGCGCTCGCTGCCCGCTGCCACCATGAGTGGTAGCAGCACGCCGAGTGGATAGCAGATCGAACAGGCAATCACCGGGGCAGAGAGCTCAGGCCCCGTAACGCCGCGACTGCTCAGCGTCTCGACCACGGCAGCCAATGCAGGGGTGTTGGTCAACGCGCCGGCGAACACCCCCGCGGCCTCGGCTCCGGCCAAACCGAACGCTCGAGCCAGCGCGATCGCGCCGAACGCAGACACGGCCAGGGTGCCCGACGCGAGCAGATTGTCGCGCAGCCCTCGCAGGCGGAGTGAGGCGAAGAACGAGGGGCCGCTGGCCAGGCCCAGGGTATAGACGAACAGCACTAACCCGAGCTGCGCCACGAAGTCGGGCAGCTGGATGCCGGGGATACACCAGCCCACGAGCAAGCCGGCGAACAAGACCGCAGCCACCCCGAGCGAGAAGCCCAGCACTCGCAGCCGACCGAAGAGGCAACCCAGCGCCGCCACGACGAAAAGCAGCAACATCGGGCGGGCGCGCAGGAGTTCGGCCATGACGTGCGCTGGGCTAGCTCTTCAGTGCGAGGGACGGTGCTCTCATTCGGAGCTCACGCCGCTCCCTCCGAACGTTGCCCGTGGAAGGGGTCTGCACCAATGGTGCCGACGAGCTCCTCGAGGTATTGCGCGGAGCTCACGCGGGCGAGTTCTCGCGCCACGGCCTCGCGCCGAGCAGACAAGTCCTTGGGCCAATGATGTGCGAGCGAGGTAGCGCGCTGGAGCGCCTCGGCGTGACGGGTCCAGAGCGCGATGTCTCGCGCCTGCTTCGTGAGCAGACGCTCACGGTACCACTCGCTTTGCAGCAAGGCTTCGCGCGTGAACAGCGCGCGAATGGCGGGGTCAGCGATGCCCAAGCCTTCGTACTGGCCGTGGGCCATGATGTGCAGCAGCGCTCGCAGGGGCGGACAAGCGCCTTCGATGCTGCCATCCTCGAAATAGCCCCGGGCGACCTGCGTCTGCGTCTCGACGATTGCGTCGACGCCCGCCGCGAAGCTTTCCAAATCCTGCTGCTCGGGTCGCAGCATGTCGGGGGTGAATACGGCATTCGGGCTTTGAAAGATGCGCGCCAGAAAATGATCCACGAAGCGGCCGGTGATGCGATAGCCGAGTCGGCTGGCCAGCACTTTGCGACCGTTCAGCTCGAAGTCCTCCACCTTCTCCAGGTAGCCGCGTTCGATCAAGTAGGAAGCCTCGCGCTCGCGCACGCTCATCCGGCACCACACCTCTGGTACCACCATGCTGACATCGTGGTCGACTCGATATCTCGGTCCCAAATAGCCGGCGGCGGTCGTGAACCCGTCGTAGCCGGTCAAAATGGCCGAGACCAAGGCGTTGTTCATGTCGACGACGGGCCAGAGCGCGTTGAAGGGCCCTTTGGTCAGCGCGCCTTCGCTGCCGAAGCCCGTCGTCGAAGGTGATTTCCCGGTCAGGCTGCTCAGAAAGTCCATGAACAGCTCGGGCAGCTCCTGATAGTGAATTGGATTGAAGACGGCGAGTGGCGGAAGGCCAATCTCCGCCTGACCGCGATTGGCGCGGCGGCCCCCCAGCACCGCGCCCACGACCGCCAGCGTGCGCTCGGTGCTGGGGATCTCGCGGTCCAGACGCGCTGCCACCTCGGCGATGTACGCTTCACGGTGTTCGACTCGATCCGGGCGCCGCTGCAAATAGCGCGGGTTCTTCGAGGGCTTGCCGGCGACGATGCGCGTGTGCGCGGAAGACACGACGAACGCGCTGCGAGGCGCGGCAACGAAGCCGATGAGCAGCTCTTTCATCGGCGCCGTGAAGCGGTCGAGCTCGGCGACTTGATCGACGAGCTCGCTGGCCTGCGTCACGCTGAGCGGCTCGAAGTTGGTGATGAAAGTGCCGGGCGTCGCCATGTCGGCCTCTGCCTGCGCATCGAAGCCGCGATGTACCGCGTCATCGGGCCGTTGGAACAGGTACTCTTCGCAGTTTTCGACGATCTTTACGCTGCGATTGCGGTATTCGGGCGACAGCGCTCGCACCCGCTCGCGCGCTACGGTGACCGATGCGGTGATGTCGTCCTCCACCTGCACCTTCTGAGCCGGGTAAAAGTCGGGGCGCAGCTTGTGCATTCGCCACATGTTCGTTTCGGGCTCGAATCCAACGCGCAGTTGGCTGGTCTGCAGCGGTTGGTTTTCGAACTTCAGCTCGTGCCCAGCGAAGCCGTTGAGGCTGTCGACAGTGAAGTGGCTCTGAAAGTCTTCGCCCCAGTCAGGGCGATAGTGACGTTTGACGATGCAGACCAGCTCGCGAATGGTCTGCGGCAGCGCTCGCAGCCAGGCGTTGTGCTCGTCGGTGTAGTCGTCTGACGGAGTCAGCAGCTTGATCACCGAACCGAGTGAGCGTTCTGCGCTGAGCAGTGGTCGACTGGCGCGTTGCTCGCTCGTTGGCTGCTTGTAACACTTCGAGAAGTCCATCTTGACGATCTCGGCCACCCTGGCGAAATCCTGCTGAAAATCGCGAACGAAGACCGAGGCCAGGTGGATCATCGGGCGCAGGGACTTCGAGATCTCCGACTTGCCGCCACCGGAAACCGTGCACGGTTTGTGGCACAGCACGCTCTCCGCGCGCGAACCGACCAACCGCCAGGTATTGGCCTTGGGGTGTTTCTCGAGCTTCACGGTGTAGCCGGAAGGCAGCATGTAGATCTGGCTCGGTCGCAGTGTGAGCCGGTGTTCGCCGCTGCCGTGTGGCCAGCGAACGGAGGCATCACGCACGGCAAACGCCGCGTTTTCCGGCACATATACCAACTCCGGGTAAGTGGCGTCGAGCGC
Source organism: Polyangiaceae bacterium (assembly GCA_035688655.1). GTDB lineage: Bacteria > Myxococcota_A > Polyangia > Polyangiales > Polyangiaceae > PMG-095. Next base: position 5,727 of record DASSMT010000202.1, read on the forward strand.
GTACCCTCCCGGCCGCGGCAGCGCGCGTGGACCCAGGATGTGAAGCATCTGGTAGAAGGTCGTGGGCTTCAAGTCGAGGCTTTGGGCTTCGTTGAAGTTGTTGCCGAGCACGTAGCTCGGGTGAGCAATCACGCCGCCGGAATGCTCCTCTTCGCAGGCGCCGAACAGATTCGCGGCATAGCTGATCTGAGTCTTTATTTCTTTCTTGCAGTAGCCGTAATAGTTGTCGGCAATCAGCGTGACGATGACGCCGCGCGCATCTCGACAAGTGATTTTGAAAGCACTGCCCCCGTTGTACAGCTCGTCTCCATCTCGGTAGCACATGCCATCGCGCCGTTGCCGGGCCGATGCCTGATCGAAGTGCGGCAAGCCCAGATCCTTCTTCTTCAGGCCCACGAGATGCGGCGCCAAGATCACGCAGCCGGTGTGGCCAGTCCAGCCAGCAGAATCGAGCGCCGCATCGTTCTCGGCGAGAAAAGGATCTCCGGCGTTGCCGAAGATGGTTTCGACGAAGTCGAGATTGCTGACCAACGTCCCCGGGGCAAAAAAGCGCACCTCCATCGATTTTCGAGGTTCGCGATCGGTCGCCGGGCAGACCGTGGGGCGCATCAGCAGCGACACGAAGGCATGAGCGATCTCGTCTTGATCCGAGGTGTAAGGAAGCGCCAGGACGTCGGGAGGGGGCTGCAGCGCGGCGGCAAGCAGCAAGGCGAAGGTGCGCTTGGGCACGGCTTGCTTGTCGAGCGCGATCGGAAGCCCGCCCTCCGCGACGTGAAATACGCCCTGAGTCGTGCGGCGATCGTTCTTCGGGTTGTGCAGGACGCCTTGCGCGATCCGATACGAGGTGAGGTAGGGCGACGCGAACGAATCCGCACGCGGTGGTAAGGCCAAGGTCCTGGCGAGCCCGGGCCGATCGAGCACCAAGCTGCGTTTGGGGAGCCGTGGCACGCCTTCGGGACAAACGTCACTCAGGTACGAATCGAGGAACGTTTGAATGCGTTGGTCAGCAGCGCACTGTGGCCAACCGAACAACTCGTCCTTTTCGAAGTAATTCCGAACGAGAGGAGCAGCGAGTGCCATGAATTCGGTCTCGACCGTCGCAACACTCGGCGGCTGCCCCAAGGCAGCGAGCTTCAGGTTGACGTAGCCATGGTGCTCAGTGCGTTGATTCAATCGTGAGGTATATTCGTGTGTGGTCGACATGTGAGCCGCGCAGTGCACACACCACGCCAGCCAGCGAACGCTGCCAAAAAACAGCGTGACCATTAGTCGTGAAACACGCGCGAAACTGCGGTTATCGGCTGTGGTTGCTGCAGAAGCTGCATCACGCACGCAGCGTTTGCACGTTTCGGCAACATGACATCTCGCTCGTGAGCGACTCGAGTCGTTCGATGAGGGGATTTCGAACGACGGTCCGCATCTTGCTCAGGCGGTCCGAAACGCACCGAAAACGAGGAGTGCGAAAAGGAGCAAGTGCCATGAACGAAAAGCCGTTCATCATCGTGGTTGGGCTGGATTACTCGGATCATTCGGACGTCGCGCTCGCGCGCGCATTCGATCTGGCTTCGCGAGAAGCTGCGGCGGAGGTGCACGTGGTTTCCGTGCTCGCCCCGCGCGATCTCGACAAGCCGAACTTACCCAAGAGCGAGTTGCTCGATGTGGAAGTGGCGAGCGCCAAACTGCAACGCTATGTCGCGGCGGAATGGGCTGCTTTCTCGCGCTCCCAGCAGGGGAATGTGCGGCCCCCTCGGCGCATCGTCTCGCACGTCCGATTCGATCGGGCAGCATACGGGATCGTTCAACTCGCGTCGGACTTGGGCGGCGATCTGATCGTCGTCGGCACTCACGGGCGGCAAGGCCTGCTGCGTTTTCTGCTCGGCTCCGTGTCTGAGCGAGTGCTGCACTTGGCAACGTGCCCAGTGCTCGTCGCGCGTCCGAAGGCCGTCATCAGCGGGGATCCGGAGCTCGAAGGGCCGTGCGAGCAATGTCACGAAGTGCGCGCTTGCTCCAACGTCGAGCTTTGGTGCGAGCAGCACCGGGACAAGCACGGCCGCCGCCACAGCGATCACTCGCCCGAACCGCGCGCTCCATGATGCCGAGCACCCGGCATAGCAAGCGAAGCAAAGAAACTCGAACAAAGAACCAACTGAACCGGAACGAGGAATCAAATGAACGAGAAGCCATATGTCATCGTGGTTGGATTGGACTATTCGGAGCTTGCGGACGCGGCGCTGAGTCGCACGTTCGAGCTGGCGTCCCGCGAGCAAGCTTCGGAGATCCACGTGATCTCGGTGCTGTCGCCGGGGTTCACGGATCCCAGTTACGCGCCCAAGGCGGTCGCACTCGACGCCGAGGCTGCCTCGGTTCGCCTCACCGAGTACGTGGCAGGCAAGCTGAGGGAGTTCGCGTCTTTGCATGGCTCGGCCGCAATGCTGCCTGGACGGGTCGTATCCCACGTGCGCGTCGATTCGCCAGCGAACGGCGTGGCGCAGCTCGCGTCCGAGCTCGAAGCGGACTTGGTGGTCGTGGGGACTCACGGCAGGAAGGGACTCTCTCGCCTGGTTTTGGGCTCGGTGTCCGAAAGCGTGTTGCGGCTCGCGCCGTGTCCGGTCTTGATCGTGCGCCCGAAAGCGCAGCTTGCTGCGGGCCCCACGATCGAGCCACCCTGTTCACGCTGCCTCGAAACCCGCGCAGAGTCTGCTGGTGGCGAGCTTTGGTGCGCGCAACACCGCGAGCGCCACGGGCGCCGGCACACCTTTCATCAGAGTGATCGTGCAGGGATGGAAACCAACTTCCCACTGATCAGCCACTGACTGCCCACCCCTGTCCGTCACCGTGCAGTGCTCCCCCATCGGGCTGCGCGTTTCTTGCTCCCGCAGATTCCGCGCTTGCGGCCGTTCGCTGGGATTGGTTTTGGTTAGCGGGCGCGGCGCGCGTTGCACGGCGCGTAGCTCGGAGCGCGGCTCGAGCGCAAGCGGCGCGCTCTTTCGCTCGGTAGGCGAGCGGCTCACTCGAATTCGAGCAGTTGCAAGTTCAAGAGGGCCACGCGTTCCGTGGGCTCCGAGGCGGCCACGATCGACTGCATTTCGCGGAACGTGCGACGCCACAATTCGCGGATGCGCTCGTAGTCGGCGTGCGAGCAGCTCATGACATTGTAAGCGAAGAGATCACGGGGCCTGCGCGCGATGATGCGGCGATAGCTGACCCCGCTCCAATGGCGCAGCTGCGCGTCGAGCTGCCCTTTCGCGCCGCGTGTATCGACGCTGAGCGGCCTAGCTTGGCGCCAGAGCCCGTTCTCGAGGCGAATCACCGCGGCCGTTTCCAGTCGCTGCAGCGCATCGCGCGCGACTTCGATCGGGATATCTAGTCGCTGCGCGACGAATGCGTCGTCGTGTGCGGTCAAACGGCGATAGTCCTCGATTTCGAGCACCCTCAACACGGCTTCTGTCCAGGGAGCGTCGAACGCCAGGCGCTTTGCGGCCTGCATGCTTTGGTAGCGAGCCAGGAGTGAAGGGACCTCTTCGATCGCTACGAGCGCTGCGACCAAGTCCGGCAAGCGACCCGTGATCGCGTCGACGCAACGAAAGAACTCGGGCAAGCGCGGCTGCGCCGCCGCGCTGAGCCAGCGCCCCATCGCGAAGCGCGAGCAGCCAGCGCGCGCAGCGACGTGTGCCAGCGGAGTAGTGCCTCGGATGGCCGTGAGCCAGGGAGCGAGCGCGAATTGCCCCGACGAATCCGACACCGGCGGCGCAGCGGTGTGGAACGCGGAGAACGCCTCGCTGACATTCACCCCAAAGAGTTGTGCGGCGCGCAGCGCCTCGATCGCGGTGGGAAAGCGGCGCGCGTGCTCCCAGTCCGTGATCGGGTTGGCGCGATAACCGAGGCGACGCGCGAACGCGCGTTGTGAACGCTTTCCGCGGAGCGCACGAAGCACCTCGGCGGCGGCCGATTCGACCCGATCCGGTCCTCCTTCGGTCGCCCATGAGTTTCCCAAATTCGCACTCATATCTGCGATTCTGCGCATAGAAAGTTCAAAAATGGGAAAAATCTGCTCGTCACGCGCGATGGCGGCGTTCATAGTCCGGGCATGCGATCGAGTGCCTGGTTGCGGATTGGGTTGGGCATGCTGGCCTGCATCGCGTGCACCGGGAACCCATCCAGTGCGGGCGGGCAGTCGGGGACCGAATCCGGCGTTCCTTGCGGGAAGTCGCCCGGCGGCCCCGTTGGCCTGGACGAGCAATTGCCGCTGGACCTTCAAGCGGGAGGCAGCTCTGGTGCCGCGAGCGCTACCGCTCGCAGCCTGCTAGAGGCCGAGATCGCAAAGGGAACCCGCACCTGGAATGCGCAGTTGTCGATGCCTGCCGGCGGCGATTCCCATGTCTACACCCAGCTGTCGCTCTCTTTCTCGGGCGAACCGAGCGCGAACATTTGGCCAACCAAGGATCCGGGTTGCGCGAAGTCGCTCTCGATCGAAGGCATGGTCTTGCACTTGAAGACTGCGGACGGTTCGTTCGACGAGCTGGTCTCCGGCACGGTCGACGGCGGTATCGCCCGCGATGCCATTAGCATGACACCTGTGTACTCTGCCCAGTTTTGGGGCACGCTCAGTGGCACTCCGCGCGGCAGTTACGACATCTCGGCGCTGATGAAGCAATTCGTCCAGCCTGTGATTTACGTGCGATATTCGCTCTATGGCGGATGGGGACAAATCCTAGCCTTGGAAGCAAATGATCCGGCGCACAGCGCTGTGATCGCCATTTGGGACACGAGTCTCGACGCGCAAGGCGGAACGGGCGGCGGCTGCCCCGGACAAGGCGGCGGAGGCGGGAGTAACGCAGGCCCAAACAACGCGGGGGGGACCTCGGGCCTGTGCTTCAATTGAGAAACGCAGCGAGCCCCGCCGTGACGAACCAGGGCTCGGTCCTCAGCGCACCGCGACTCGCGTGGCAGGAAGCGTGCGCCCCTCGCGAGGTTCGGCCCGATGCCGACGCAGGAGGCGGCTGGAGTCGCGCGACGGATTGA
>DASSMT010000252.1:0-16785 GCA_035688655.1 Polyangiaceae bacterium
ATATTCGTGTCGAGCTAGCTGGGGAGCGCTACCGCTATGCAGACTTGGTCGAGGGCGTCCCAGAGACGTACCCGCTCGACTTTCACTCACCCTACGGTTGCTCCAAAGGCGCCGCTGATCAGTACGTCCGTGACTACTGTCGCATTTACGGGATGCCGACTGTCGTCTTTCGACAATCATGCATTTATGGCACACATCAGTACGGTATCGAAGACCAGGGTTGGATTGCGTGGTTTACGATTGCGACCGCGCTCGGTCGTCCGATCACCGTGTACGGTGATGGCAAGCAAGCTCGCGATGTGCTGTGGGTCGAAGACCTCGTGAACGCCTACGAATTGGCGATCGAGAAAATTGATCAGGTCAAAGGCGAGGTCTTCAACCTGGGCGGTGGTCGCGGCCGACAGCTTTCGCTTCTAGAGACCTTTGCGGAGCTCGGAGCGCTCACTGGCAAGCCGATCGACTACACGTTCGCGGATTGGCGTCCCGGGGACCAGAAAGTCTTCGTCGCGGATACCCGCAAGGCCGAGCAAGCATTGGGCTGGAAAGCCCGGGTCGATCCAGCGAGGGGCCTCAAGATGCTGTTCGACTGGGTGAACCAGAACAAATCGTTGCTACAGGTGTAACGACATTCGTGTCCGATCGCAGCGGTCATCGTCGTCCGGCGACGCGTGAACTCGGGGACGAACGCCCCAAATTGGCGGTAATTTGCGACTTCCTCGAGGAAGGCTGGGCGAGCATGGATCTCGTGGCCGACCAGCTGCTGAGCCGACTCAGCACCGACCACACGTCGATATTGGAGGCGGTTCGGATCCGGGCTCCTTTCCGTCAGCGCGTCGCAAGGGTTCCCGGGCTTGGGGCGCGCCGTCAGGCATTCAACGCGGATCGCCTACTCAATCGCTTGTACGATTATCCGCGTTATTTGGCGAGGCACGCATCGACCTTCGACTGTTTCCACATTTGTGATCACAGCTATGCGCACGTGGTGCACCGGTTGCCCGGCGCGCGCACTGGCGTGTTCTGCCACGATCTAGATACTTTCAGGAGTATCTTGGAACCTCAGCGTGAACCACGCCCGCGTTGGTTTCGCGAAATGGCGCGTCATATCCTGAGTGGCATGCAGCGAGCGGCAGTCGTGTTTCATTCGACCTCCGCGGTCCGCGCTCAGATCGAGCGTGCCGGGCTGATCGACTCAGCTCGGTTGGTTCAGGCTCGCTACGGCATTTCCGCCTCATTCCAGGCAGATTCCATCGAGTTGAGCGCAACCGTTCGGGCGTTGCTCGAGCGGCTGAACGGATCGCCATTTTTGCTACACGTCGGCAGCTGCATTCCTCGCAAACGAGTGGACGTGCTGCTCGAGGTGTTCGCGGGGGTTCGAGGCCTGCGACCTGAGCTGAAGCTCCTGCAAATTGGCGGCGAATGGTCCGCCGCGCAGCGCGCCCTGATCGACCGTCATCGACTTCAAAGAGCAGTCGTGCAGGTCCCACGACTGAGCCAAGAGGAGATCGCGCAGCTTTATCAACGAGCGGCGCTGGTCTTGATGCCCAGTGAAGCGGAAGGCTTCGGCCTACCAGTGATTGAAGCGCTTGCTTGTGGGGCGATCGTCGTCGCTAGCGACATCCCCGTCTTTCGCGAAGTGGGTGGCCCGGCAGTCGTATTCTGTCCGCTGGCCGACATCCAAGACTGGGTGACCGAGGTTCACGCTTTGCTCGGCAATGCCAAGAACGCGCCGGAGCGAGCCGATCGACTCAGCTGGGCTGGGCAATATTCTTGGGATGTGCACGCGCGTGTGATCGCTTCAGCCTATGGCCGGTTGGGAGCCTAGATAGTACGCGGTGAGGGAAAGCACCCGGGGGCTCCCTCGGTGATGCTTGCTCGACAGGATTAGGTGTTATGTTAGCGAGCATGGAAACTCGCGAGGACGAGCGCGCGCACGCCGAGGCAATCTTCACCCACATCGACCGCTGTCCGATCTGCGGAGGTGCGGAACGCGAGCTTGCACGAGAGGAGAAGGGCGGCTCTACGTACGCCAGCTCCGCGTACGCCGGTCGCATCCGGATGCAGCGCTGCCTAGCGTGTAAATTCGTCTACGTCGATGCCATCCCCAAGAAGTCCGAGTTCTACCAGGACCACTACAGCTACAACTTGGACTGGGACTACGAGTTCGAGTTCCATGGCAAGCGCGCCATCAATGCTGACATCAAGAAGCGTATCCTGCGCTACATCAAGGGCGGTCGCCTATTGGATGTGGGCGCGTGGCACGGTGGATTTCTGAAGTCGGTCTCCGACATCTTCGAAGGCCACGGCGTAGAGCTCAATCCGAACGCCGCCGCCCATGCCCGAAAGCAGGGGCTCGACGTGCGTACCGGGGCGTTCGGCGAGCTCGACCTTGGGGAGCTGGCGCCTTTCGATGTCATCACCTTCATCGACGTCTTGGAACACCTGCCAGAGCCGGGGCGGGTGATCGAAACCGCGAAGGATCTCCTTCGTCCCGGAGGCTTGTTGGTAATCAAGGTCCCGCACTTCTCGGCCCAAGCGCTCAAGCAAACCCTTGCGCAACGGATGGGCGTCTCACAACTCGGCGTCGCCGAGGATTATTCGCACATCAATCATTTCTCACCAGATTCACTGCGAGGCGCGCTCGAACGAAGAAACTTCGAGGTGCTCGAGATATCGGGCGGGATGGTCGAGAACTGGGACCTTCGAGCGCCGGCCCCGCCGCGAGTGAGGGCGCGCCGCATGTTGAAGAACCTGGTCCGAAGCGCTGGAACCCGAACGCTCAACGGGCTCGGAAGCCTCGGGTTGCCCTCTGCGTTGAACATCCAAGCAGTTGGGCGAAAACGCTGAGCCCGAGGCGCCGTGCGGCCGCTCAGTTAGCTGACGACGCGCGCGGCCACGAATTCCTGGCCACGCGCGCTCTTGACCGCCAAGAAGTTCGGGGCCTCCCAGCGCCGGTACGGCGGAGCTTGGAGGTCGCGCGTGAGTCGAACCGACCCGTTTCGCAGAGCAGGTTGTAGCACTTGATAGCCGTGATCGCGCAGGATCGCGGCGTCGCGAACGATGTGGAACGACTCGAAGATGATGCTTGGGGCATCGGCGCGCTCCAGCAGCGCTCTGGCGCCGCGAAACACGTCCGGCTCGCCACCCTCGACGTCCACCTTGATCAGTGTTGGGGTGCGCACGGAAAATTCGGGTACGTCGTCGAGGCTGACGCTCCGTACCTCGACTCCGACGTTTTGCTCGCTCGTCTGAATGTAGCCTAAACCATCGTTTTCGACATCTTGGGTTTCGACGAAACGCACGACTCCCGACGTGCAAGAGACCGCTTCGGAACGAACGTGGATCTGGTGCATCTCGTTCAACTCCACGTTGCGTTCCAAGCGAGCACGAATGCGCTCGCTTGGTTCAAAAGCGTAGACCGCGCCGGAGGGACCCACGGCGGCACCTGCGACCACCGAGTAGTAACCAATGTTCGCGCCGACATCGACGAAGACATCACCCGGTGCCAGGTACTGGCGAACGAGGTGACTCACTGCAAATTCGTAGACACCGAACAGCGCGATAGGCTTGCCGATCACATCGCCGGGGGCGACCTCGAGCATGAGCCGCTCAGGGGCGATGGTCGCGATGAGCGGGCGTTTTTCCCACGTCGGATCCATGCTCGCATTCACCCACGCTTCGAAGCGTCGCCAAAGCGTACCGCCAAAGTCTGTCCAGAGCTCCGGTTTTACGGAGGGCAGGTTATCAGCGACTAGTCGCTTGAAAGAGAACATCGCGCTGGAGGGTAGGCGATGTTCCCGCGCTTGGCCACGTAGACATGCGTTGGGGTGCAAACTCGTCTCAGCGCACTCGCTTCGCTTCTCAGCGGCCATCATTCTTTGCCGGATGCGTCGCTGGCCGGGCGTCCGCGTAGGCCAAGATGCTCGAGGCCGTCACGTAAGCGGAGGCGTTCGCGTCGTATTCGTCTCTCGCCGCTCGCCCGGTGGTCGCTCGCAGCTCAGGATCACGGAGTGCCCGGACTGCCATCGCGGCGAACGCCTTGCGATCGAGCGGAGTCAGAAGGCAGATATTGTCCCAAGCGAGGTCATCGAGGGTGTGAACACCTCGAGTTGCCACCACGGTTCGCCCGTGCTGGAGCGCCGCCATCACCGTTCCCTTGCGGGCGCTCACGCCTTCAACGAGCGGTGCCAACACCATTGATGCTACTTGTAGCCAGAGGGAAACTCGTTCTGCGGACACGTAGCCGAGTGCTTGAACGCGGCCGTCCATATCTGCCAGCGAGGGCCGGATCCGACGCAGCTTTTCTGGACTCATTCCGACGATGACCAAGCCGGCGTTGGATTCGTTCTCGCGCACCGCGGCGAACGCCTCTTCTACGAAGTCGAAGAGCACGGTCTCGTGCCCCGTGCCGAAAAATAGCACGGTTGGACTCGGCACAGTGGAACCGGCGGCAGCCAGCTCCGCACGAGCGTCGTGACTGTGATGGTAGGGAATGTTCGAGCAGATCCGGATCGTGTGCAATCGATTGGCCAAATGTGGCAACCGTTTCGCCCAGGTACGCTGGGTACCCACGTTCGAAAATAGCACGACGTCAAAGCAGGCCGCCAAGCTCGCAAACTGGACTATTTGGGCCCCCGCAAGCGTGGCGAGTTTTAACTCCCGCTTCTGCCAATAATAGGTCAGGGGCAGGCTGGCCTCGTGCGCCAGCAGCACGGTTCGGCAACGGTGTCGTCTTCGCAGCCCCAAGCTCCAAAAGGTGAAAGCTGGCGCGATCCCTCCGGTATGTGGAGCGTACGAAAGTGGGGTGTACGCCACCACCAGTAGTTCAGGACCAAAGGCGGCAAGCTCGGCGTCCAAGCGCGCAAAGCCCGCTTCGTGAGGCCGCGAGCAGACTAGAACCTCGTGTCCAGCCGAGCGCAGAACCTTCACCATCTCGTGCGAATGATCGCTGACCCCTCCGCGGTCCGGCGGATAGTCGGGCGTGATCCACGCAATTCGCTTTCGCTCGGATCCGTTCGGCTGGGAAGGGAAGGCGGATCGTTCTGGTTGCATGTCCGGGATGTTCAGCTGCAGATTCGCGTGAAAAGTTTCACAAACAGCTGTTCGAGTCTCGAAAAATGCAGCTCGGCATCGAACTCCTGCGCCACACGCCATGCACCCAGTTGAAGTCGGCGGTGGTGCTCCGGGTCGCGCAGCGCTCGCTCGAGCGCCACGGCCAATGGGCGCACCCCAAAGCCGCTACCATCGGCCAACTCCCCACTCTCGCCGGCTCGCAGCCAATCCACGATCCCGCCAGTGGCGTAGGCGACCGCTGGCAAGCCAACTGCCGCAGCCTCGATGCCGACGATTCCGAATGGTTCCGGCCAAAGGCTCGGAACAATCAAGACGTCGGCTTTGCGCAGCAGCTCCGTGCGCTGGTCCGAGCCGACCCAACCGATGAAGTCCGTTCGAACGCCAAGCTTCTTCGCCAAGCGCCGGCAGCGATCGAGCTCGGGGCCATCGCCCGCGACGGTGAGGTGCAACGGACGCCCCAACGCACGCTGGCAACGAGCCGTGGCCAGCACGGCGTTCGCGCACCCTTTGGCAGACGTGAGCCGGCCCAAGTAGAGCACGCGATCGCGAGCTTGGCTTGACGGCGGCGGAGTAGGATCGGGACGATGCTCAGCGGGAAATCGGATGAGGTGCAGGTTGTCTCCGGGGATGCCGTGGTCTAGGTACAGCTGGCGCATGTACTCGCTAGCTACGACCACCGCGCTGACCTCCGGCAAGACTCTCGCACGGGTGCGCTCGCTCCCGTATAGCTTGAGAAGCTGAAGAGGGCTCAACGCGCCGCACCCGCGCAAATAGTTCACCGGTAAGCACCCTACACCAAATCGACGCGTGCAGACCTTTCGCTCCGGAATGCGATGAACGCGCTGGCCAGTCGCGCAAGCCCCGTAAAAACCATGGGCAAAGAGTATCGTGCGGAAGCGTTGGCTCAGCTCGAGCTCGATCGCCGGATCGTCGGAACCCTGAAGGAAAACGATGTCTGGATCGAACTCCGTCAACCGGTCGTGAAACGCGGAGCGCGGCATCGTGCTGAGGTCCCAACGCACGAGCGGCTCGAGCCCTCGGTCAACCGCGCGCTCGGGCGGCGCAGCAAATTCGAAAGCGAATGCAAGCTGGTGCCCTCGGGTGAGGAGCTCCTTCAATAGTCGAGCGTTATAAGTCTCAGCACCTCCGACTACACCTTGGTGGGCTGCGACGACTGCAATGCGCACGGTCGTCACCTTGCCACGAAACCGCACGCTTCCACGAGCGCAAAAACCGTTGACGAAGGAGTTGTCGCATGCAGATTTCGCTCGCAAATCAGCGGGGCGCGGTTGCTTCGCCGGGTGCAGCGTACACTTGCAGGAGCTGTTGGGCTAGCCGCGCGCGGCCGAAGCGAGTCACCGCATGTTGACGCGCGGATCGCCCGAGACGCGCGCGCACGGTCGGGTCGAGCGTGCGCATCATTGCCTCAGCCAGCGCCGTCGCGCTGCGCGGCTCGAAGCCGAAGGCATTGACCCCATCTTCGAAGAGTTCGGCTGCACCCCCGGCGCGCGCAACGACGACCGCGCGAGCACACGCCATCGCCTCGGTGATCGTGCGGCCAAACGGCTCGGGATTGGTGCTTGCATGCACGACGACATCCAAGGTTCGATAGACGCGAGCAATATCGTCCTGAAACGGGACGAGTCCAAAGCTCGCGTCAATCCCCGCGGCGCGCGCTCGTTGCAGCAGCTCGGCATCTGTGACCTGCGAGCCGACGGTCTGGTAGATGGGGCTCCCCACGACGTAGAACCGCACCGGGATTTCGGGTCGCGCTCTTCGCAGCAGCCCCGCGGCTTCGATGAATTGCGCGTGACCTTTCCAGCGCGCGTAGGTGGCAACCAAGCCGAAGGTCGTGCTCTCCGGCGTCGGCGGTTCGAGCTTTGCGAGACCTGCGAGCCAGTCTGGTTCACCCGTACCTTCGCAGAAATAGCCCGTGTCGATCACGTTGTAGATCGTTCGAACATCGGCCTCAGGTGCAATGCCAGCGAAGTCAGCTGCGACTGCCCGCGAAATCGCGATGTAGCTGGCTCGTGATCGGATCCGGCCAAGCGCCGGCAATAGCCACCTGGACGCGGGGCGCGTGCTGATGAAGTCGTGCAGGTGAACGACGAGCCGGGTTCGTGCAGGCGTCAGGAGGCCCGCGATGAGGTGCGCCTTGATCCCGTTCGTGTGGACGACATCGGGCTTCGCGCGGGCGATGGCCTCGCGAATGCGAGCGAGAAAACGCACGACACCGGGCGTCGCTGAGAACAGGCCACGCAGCGCGGCGCTGGACTCAGCGCCCGAGCCGTGCTCGCCCAGCAGCGTGAGGTTCTCCGGCGGCGAAACAACGAGCGTCTTGGCTCCCAGTAGGCGTGCTCGTGCCAGCAGCGGACCATCGGCCAAGGCTAGGACTTGGGTCTCGACCCGCCCGTGTTCATGAAGCGCGGCAACACAGTCGAGTAGGCATCGTTCGGCACCGCCTAACCCAGCGGCCGGACTCACGAACAGCACTCTCATGGCTTACCCATACCCCAGAACCAAGGCAACGATTTCACCGGCGGCGCGCTTTGCAGAGTCCGGGCGAAAGCGCTAGTGGGAGCGCCCGCGAACGGCAGCAGTTTCGAGAGCTGCCCGAAACTCGAGCCGGAACCGCTCAGGGCCGCTGAGTGCCGCCGCGCGCTCGGGACCGACCACGGCCACGCGCTTGCGAAATTCGCAATCGCTTAGGGCCGTCCGGAGCGCTGCGCTGAGTGCGTCCGCACCGGCTCGGCACAAAATGCCACATTCGGGGGTCACAATTTCCAGCGCCCCGCCCAGCGCCCGAGCCACGACGGGCTTACCCGCATACAGAGCTTCGATGAAGACCATCCCGAACGCTTCCGGTGTCTCGTTGGGCTGGCAATACACGTCACAGGCTGCGAGCACCGTTTCCATATCGTTCCGATGGCCGATGAAACTGACCCGTTGCTCGAGGCCGAGGGCGCCTGCCATAGTTACGAGCTCGCGCTTGTACGCCTCTTCTTCAGGCCGTTGTGGCGCGCCGGCGATCCAACAACGCCAACGCGGAAGATCGCGGATGGCGGCCAGTCCTTGCAGTAAATTCCTGTGTCCCTTCCAGGAATCGAAGCGGCTTGCCTGGAGAATGACGACGTCTTCTCGGGCAGCGCCCAACGTCGCTCGCAGTTGGCCAACGGTCGCGCGATCGATCGGCGGTGGCGGGGGCACCAACGGGTGCACGACTCGCACGGGGACGCGGGCCTGCATCTCGGCCAACGAGGATGCGGTCATCGAGCTGTTCGCGATGCATAGTGCAGGGGGCTTGCGCCATGCCCAGCGGTAGAACGGCCCTTTCGGGTCCGGAACGTCGTGCAAATACAATATGGGAGCGAGCTCGCCTCGCGCAATCACAGGGCCAAAAATGCAGAATGTCCAGATGCCATGACAGACGACCGCGCTGAAGTCGTGTTTGGCGAGCAAGCGGCGGAGCGCCCCTCGAGCTCGCAAGGCGCTGAGCGGGTTACGCAAGCGCACGGACCCGAGCTGGCTGGCCGGGGTGCCCTGGAGTTCCAGTGCACGCGATAGTCCGCCTTCGAAGCACAACGCGAAGTGCGAGCGCCACTCCGCGCCATCCATTTTCGCCAGCGAGATTAGCATCCGTTCGACGCCGCCAAAAAGGTTGCCGCTGTACACGTGAAGGACGTCGAGTGTGTTCAAGATGGCCGAAGCTAGCGTAGTTAAGCCCCACGGCTTGCGCATCGAAAAATGCTTCGCCGCCTTCCGCGCCCCAATCACGGCGTTTCGAGTGCTTGCCGAGCGCTGAAAAGTCGGGCAAAGAGAGCGACGGATGCACGTGCCGCGGCGCAATGCCTGGTGCCACCAAGCTCTCATGCACGTTTTACATGTCGGGAAATACTACGCGCCCTACCGCGGGGGAATCGAGACGGTTCTCGAGCAACTTTGCCGCGGGCTGGTCAGGTGTGGTGTTTCTGTCACGGCGCTGGTTTCGAACGACAGCACTGCCACCGTCGAGGAGATCATCGATGGAGTCCGTGTAATACGCCTGGGTAGAACCGCGGAGCTCAACTCGCAACCGCTGAATCTACGCCTGGTGCCCGAGCTGCGACGGATGCGTTTCGACGCACTGCACTTTCATACCCCCAATCCCGTGGGCGCTTTGGGGATTTTGGCCGCGCGTCGCGCGGAACCGATCATCGTCACGCACCATAGCGACATCGTGCGACAACGCCTGCTCGGAAGACCGGCGACGGCGGCGCAGGTCGCGCTCTATCGACGCGCAGCGGCGCTGGTCGCAGCCACGCCGAGGCATATCGAACACTCTCCGGTATTGCATCGCTTCAAGGCCAAGAGCCGAGTCATTCACTTCCCAATCGATGCGGCTCCGTACGTCGATGCCCCCTCGCATTGGGATGAACAGCTACCCCGCGCGTGGGAGTCGGAGCCACTCGTGCTCTTTGTCGGCCGCCTCGTGTACTACAAAGGGGTGGATGTGCTGCTCGAGGCGTTGCGTCGCACCGAGCGGGCGCGGCTGGCGATCGTGGGAGTCGGCCCGTTGGCAAGAACCCTCGAGGAGCACGCGGCTCGAATCGGCGTTGCTGACCGAGTGGTTTTCTTGGGAGCAGTTTCTGCTGAGCGTTTGCGCGCGATGTACAAGTGCGCCCGCTTCTTGGTGCTGCCCTCGGTTGCACCCAGCGAGGCATTCGGCATGGTGCAGCTCGAGGCGATGGCCGCAGGTCGCCCGGTGATTTCCACGGATCTCAAATCTGGGGTGCCCTACGTGAACCAACACGGTGTCACGGGCCTGATTGTCCCTCCGCGCGATCCGCAGGCTTTGGCGGCCGCGATGTCGGCGTTGCTCGACGACGAATCGCGGGCGCAGGCGTTGGGGCATGCCGCGCAGCGCCGCGTGCTCGCCGAGTTCGATGTCGACAAAGTGGTCGACGCTCACATCGCGCTCTACGCAGGGTTGCTGCGTGGCACACCGGTGTTCTGAGCAGCGCACAATACAGCCATATTGAGCAGCCAGAACTCGACGCCGGTCGTTCCTTCAAAAAGTGGGTAGTTGAAGCAAACCGCCAGGCTCCCCACATCGTACGCGAAGACCATGGCGGCCCAGAGGCTCAGTGATCTCGCGTCGGAGCCTCCCGACCCTCGCGCAACTGTGAGGCACCCCCACAACGCAAGAAGGATAGCGATCACGTAGGCGATGATTAGCGGGACACCCCCGTCGTAGAGCCACGCAGTCCACTGGATTTCGGCCCAGAGATGTCCTGCGTATTCACCGAAGTATTGGTTCACCATTCCCCACCGTCCGAGGCCAGCCCCGAGTGGATACAGTGGCAGGTCATGGCTCAGGGTGTATTCGAGGAAGCGCCCCCGATGAATGTAATAAACCGAGCTCGGGTCCGCCGCCACGAGCGTCGTAAGACGTGCCGTCATCGAGTCGCCACCGATTGCCACGGCCAACGCAAACGCACCGGGGATCAGCACGCTCACAGCTCCGAGTAAGCCGACGAGCTTCGACATCCGCCCGCTGATCAGCAAGACGGCCACCAGGGTGAGGGTACAGACGCCGGCCATGATCACTAGTGAACGGATTTGGCACAAGTACAAGCACATCAAGCCAGCGATCATGCCGCTGACCGCCACCAGGCGCGCGCCCCGGAAAGCGGGCTTTTCCGATAGAAGCATGCCAAAGCCGAACAGCAATGCATACAACCCGGCGCTCGCTGCGCCTCCGGGGCTGTCGGTTAGCCCCATTGGGCGGAACGTGCGCTCACCGGATGCGAGCTCAATCTCCAATCCTGATAGAACGTGGGAGCCTCTCGCCGCCAGGACCGCTGAGAGAGGCGGCTGAAATTGACCCGGGAAATAGGCTTGGAGCACTCCGAGCACCGCGCTCGCCGTGTAGAATAGCCAAAGGATCGTGATCAATGATTGCGCCTGACTCGTGGTCGACCGCGTTCGCGGCACCCAGAAGATCGGTCCGAGTACGGCAAGCTTCATCATGACGGCGGCAAGCGCCGCCAATAAGTTACTGCCGTCGGGGTGAAAGAATTCGACCCCGAGCAGTGCCAAGATGCACAACGCGCACGTTTTGAGCGACGTGCGCTGTGTGCGCGCGCTCGGGATCAGCACAAGAAAGACTAAGCTGACGCCGAACGCAGCGATTCGAACCAGCGTCCGAAGGCTGGACAGCGCGGGGACTAGCACTAGCAGTTGACAGGCAACGTGCAGCACAACGAACCCGACCAGCCAAGGACGGGAAGGACGCGATAAGGGAGTTTCGCGGGCCTCGCGGCCCCTGTCGTACCGGTCAGGAGCTGTAGTCGCTGCCTCGAACACGCAAGTTAGCTACCCCAGATGGAGGTTTGCAACAAGCTGTCGTGGACAACAAGGTTGTGCGCCGGGCCGGACGAGACCGGGAGCATTGCGCGCGAATGCCACCACCTGGCTGCTCGGAGCGGGGCGTAAACTGAGTGGAAGCGTAAAGCGAGCTGGTTCGACGGTGACGCTGTGATGAGCGCTCCCCCCTGTCTCCAGGGCCTTTTTTGTGCTAACCGTGAAGCCAATGAACGCGCTCAATTTTGTCGTGGGCAAGCGGCGAATTGCGGACGTCGTGGCGCGATCGGCACTCCGCGTTCCTGTGCTCGAAAAGCTCGTGGCGATTGGCTGTCGTCAACCCCGTCTGCGGAAGCTCGGGCTGGGTGCGGTGGCGATTGGCTATTCACGTGTTCTGAAACGGCGCGAGCTCAGGGTTGCCGATTTTGGGACGTATCGGCTTTGGGTGAACGTCGGAGAGCCGCTCGGAATAGAGCCATTTTTTTTTGGACAGTCCGGTGCCGTGTGGCTGACCTCGTTACTCATTGCGGAGGGTGACGTGTGCATCGACGCCGGCGCGAACGTGGGCCACTACACGTTCTTAATGGCAAGTGTCGTCGGCAAAGGCGGTAGCGTTTTCGCTTTCGAGGCCAACCCAGAAATGGTCGTGATCCTCGGGAGATCCGTCGCACTGAACGACTACGGCACGCGAGTCGAGGTGGTGCCGCGAGCGCTGTGGAGTGTCGCGGGAGAAGAGATGGCGTTCTTTTTGTCTACCGAGTCGACGAACAGCGGCACCTCTTCACTCGTAGACCACGGTTCATTCCTGTCTCGGGATCACACCGCGCGTGTAAGGACGACGACACTCGACGAGTTCGCCCGCGAACGCTCCCTGGGCAGCGTGCGTCTCGTTAAGTTGGACGTCGAGCGTGCCGAAGATCAGGTGCTCCGCGGCACGGAGAGCCTGCTCCGCGAACGACGAATCGACTATCTGATTGTCGAATTGAACACCCACTCAGAAGCAGAACGGATCTTGGAGCAACACGGCTACAGCGGATACCTGCTTGACGTCGCGCAGCAAAAGCTCAGGGCCCTTGAAACGGTGCCGGCAGAGATATTTTGCGACGCGCTCTTCGTAAGCCCCACGATTAAACATGAGTTCCTCCAACGGTTTGCGCATTTGCTCGTGCCGAGCCAGGGCCACTAGCACCCACGGCTTAGAGTACGGGGGCTAGTGTGTCGCGCACCTTGCTTCGTGCCTTGAGCAACGCAAAGAGCGCGGCTTGCTTCGCAAGCAAAGACAAGGTGCGGGGCGAGATGCCCCGCGGCCACGTCTGCCGCACGCGCGGATGCTGACGCCGCACGGTCTCTGCACAGGTCGCTGGTAGCTTCGAGCCCTCGCTCATCGAACGCGCTGACGATTTGAGGCAGCTCCGCAAATTCCCGCAAGCTGTGGCCTTGCGCGACGCGCTCCGCACAAAATGCCACGCTGGTTCTGAGTTCGTGCTCCAGTAAGCAATCGGCACTTTGGCACTCGTGCCCGGGTAGACGGTACTGCGCAAGACGATGATCTGCTCGTCGCGCAGGCACAGCAGGCAATTTCTAGAGCCCGTGGGATTGCATCGAACGAAGGGTTCAGATGTTCATCGACAGGTGTCCTGACGATCAAGATCAGGATCTGACATTGAGCGAGCCGGCTCGGGTCGTCCGTGCAGCATCAACGTTCCGGCCGCCAGATCGGCAGCCAGGAGTGCCGCCGCCCCGTATTCCTCGAACGGCGTCGGCCCGGTATTCCCGGCGCCTACCGTCTGCGCGTTGATGTTGTAGAGAACGGGCGACACCAGGAATGCCTCACTTGACGGCGCTTCGCCTACGCTGGACCCTCCGATCGACGGGTCCAAATCCGCCTTACTCCGCTGCACAA
The DNA here is from genome assembly GCA_035688655.1 of Polyangiaceae bacterium. Lineage (GTDB taxonomy): Bacteria > Myxococcota_A > Polyangia > Polyangiales > Polyangiaceae > PMG-095. Next base: position 13,316 of record DASSMT010000252.1, read on the forward strand.
GAACTGATGACCTCGGAATCCGCCTCCCCCTTCGCAAGAAATCGAGGCTCTTGGCCCACTGAATCGAGCCCGGGCATCTCTCGTGCTGCGGACGCTCTGCCAAACGGCGCGATTGCCTGCGCGACACTTGCGGCGAACGCAGCTTTCGTACGCCTCCGGGGTGGTCCTGGTTTTTACGGCGAGTGGCTCAACAAGCTGTTGGTCCTCGACGTCGTGGTCCTGTCGGTCACTCACGCGCTCGTCACACCGTCGGCGGTACTCGGACACAGAGTGCAGATCGGAGCCATTACGCTGGCTAACGGGCTCTTGCACATCCTGCTCGCACTCATTTCTGGGGCGCTGGATCGGCCTTGCGGGTGTCGCGACCGCAACGACACTGAGTGCGCTGATAACGTCGATCCCAGTGGGCGCGCGCCTGCTCACGGCACGGACCGGTCTGAGCTCCAGAACTGTGCTGGGCGCAATAGTGCTGCCGTGGATGTGGCGCGCGCTCCCGTCCGCGCTGGTAGCAAGCGCCGCCGCTTGGGCATCGCACTCACCGCTGGCACCTACTGGGCGTGTGGGCACGCTGATGATGGCAGGAGCTGCAACAACGCTGACAGTTCTTTTGTATCTATGGGGCGTGAAGGCCACCATGAAAGATCTCCCGTTCGGACCTCGGGTCACGCGTATTCTGTCAGCGGTCCGCCTCGTGTAACGAGCAAGCACGCATGAAAAAGATGAGACGTCTTCTGACGGTCGGCCACTCGTACGTCATCGGTGTCAACCGGCGGCTCTCACACGAGTTTTCTCGCGTCGGGAAGGGTAGCTGGGAAGTGAGCTGCATCGCGCCCGAGAAGTACCGTGCCGATCTCGGTTGGGCGCGCTTCGAACGCACGGAGGGCGACAACGAGCTCACGCGCGCCGTGAGCGCCTACGGGACGTCGTCACCGCACCTGTTCGTCTACGGTACCGAGCTTCGCGCGCAGCTCTCCGGCGGCTGGGACGTGGTTTACGCCTGGGAAGAGCCGTACATCGTGTCCGGCTGGCAGATAGCCCGTTGGACCCCGCGCAGCACGCGCTTCACGTTCCTGACGCTGCAGAACATCCGCAAGCGTTACCCTCCGCCATTCTCCTGGTTCGAGCGGCAGTCGCTCGAACGCTCGAGTGGCTGGCTCTATTGCGGGCACTCGATTCACGCCGCGCAGAAGGACAAGCCTGGCTATGCGGAGCGACCGAGCGCGTATGGCCCGCTCGGCGTCGACGTCGAGCTCTTCCGTCCGGATCGAGCGCGGGGCAAGGCCGTTCTCGCAGAGCTCGGCTGGGCCGACGACGGACCGCCGGTCGTCGGATTCGTTGGTCGCTTCGTTCCGGAGAAGGGCCTCGACTGCTTGATGCGTGCTCTCGACGAGCAACGCGCGCCGTGGCGAGCGCTGTTTCTCGGAGGCGGACCGCTCGATGGCGCGCTCCGAACGTGGGCGGCGCGGTATCCCGACCGCGTTCGCATCACCTCCACTTCGCACGATCGGGTCGCTGGTTACGTGAACGCGATGGATTTCCTGTGCGCACCGAGCGAGTCGGCGCGGAACTGGAAAGAGCAGTTCGGCCGCATGATCGTCGAGGCGGGAGCTAGTGGGATCCCGGTGATCGGCAGCGACAGCGGTGAAATCCCCTATGTCGTCGGTGAGGGCGGCCTCATCGCGCCCGAGAAAGATCACCCGGCTTGGGCACGAGCCATCGAGGCGCTCCTCACGGAGCCCGCGCGACGGACGGAGCTCGGCGCACGCGCCTTGGAGCGGGCGCGGGACACTTTCTCATGGCCCGTGGTCGCGCGGCGCTACCTCGATTTTTTCGAGTCGATGCTCTGAGTGCGAGAACGCGACTCTCTCACCCGGCGCGAAGCGATGCGTACCAATCGAGCGCTACGCGACCGACGCTTTCGATCCGAAAGGCCTCGGCCGTCACCATCGCGCCCTGCGAGGCTGTTGCGAGCGCCTTAGGCGAGCGCGTGAGCTCGAGGATGCGGCGCGCCCAACGCTCGGGGTCGAATGATCCCTCGAGCCAGCCGTTCTGCCCCGGCTCGATCACATCCAGCATTCCGGAGTTTGCAGCGGCGAGCGCAGGGCAGCCGCAGGCCATTGCCTCGAGCATCACGATCGGGAGGCCCTCGAGCCGAGACGGTATGAGCAGCAGGCTGCTCGTACGATACAGACGGCCAAGCTCCTGGTCATCGGCCGTGGGAACGATGCGCGTGCGCTCGGCGACGCGGGGCGTGAGGCAACGCCGGACCTCTTCCGGCGGCACCAGCGTTCCGGCGAGCACCACCCTGAGCTCTGGAGCCTCGTGAAGCGCGAGATCGAGCGCAGGCGCGAGCACATCCACGCCCTTGCGCGTGATCCAGGTGCCGGCGAAGAGGAGCTGCCGCGGGTCGCGCTCGTTTGCGCCGTTTTCACGGTAAAACGAGTCGTTTACCGCGTGCGGGATGCAGCGGAGCTTGGAAGCGGCGACGCCGTACCTCAGGCGGTAGTAATCGAGGTCGCTCGTGTTGACGCACCAGATCCCGTCCGCTCGCGGGAACGTGCTGCGCGCCGGCAATGCCGCGCGCGCCCAACGCAAGAGGTCGCGCGGGCGTTGGAGGTTAATGGCGCCCTCGTCCGCCGCGTAGGACATGACCACGACGCGCGACCGGATGCGACCGGTCCGCGCGGCGAGGATCCAGGCAGGAGCGCATTGCGTATGAACATTGACGACATCGGGCAGCTCGCGGGCGTGGCGAGCCCTGAGCGACAGCAGCGTCTTGATGCCCGGCAGCCGCTTCGGCACGCGCACGGCCGCTCCAGCGCGAAAATCTTCCGAGAAGAATAGCGATGCCTCGTGCCCGAGGCGCCTGAGCCCCTCGGCGTGCAGCTCCATGTGCCGGCGCATACCGCCCGGCACGCTGCGAGCGACGTCGGCCAGAATCCAGACCTTCACGCGAGCGCCTCAGAGCCGAGCTTCGACCACGAGCGAAACGGCGGCGGATTTCCGAACGATGCCGTCGGGCGCGAACAGCAGCTCTTTGAGCTTCTGGAGAACCATGCGCGAAAATTCACGATCAGCGTGCCTTTCTACCCAGGGACCCGCCTACACGCAACCACCGCCACGAGCTCTGTGCGCGCTCGCTCACTCAAATGCGGCTCCCGAACAAATTGCCTGCCAAGGGCCAGGATCTCGAGCGCGGTGCTTGCGAGTCGAAGAGCGGGCCTCAGCGAACGAACGAGTCTGCTCGCTGTTCGCAAGGACGTGGCGCAAATCCTCAGAGCATGCGACGCGACGGCCATTGCCGCGCGCAACGAAGAATTCGGCCTCGGAGTCGGGACGACAGGTCCTGAAGAATCGGGATGCTCATGGAGCAGGAGCTCAGCGCTCGTGACATGCCGAGGGTATCCGCTTAGGTTAGCCTGAAACCACCATGCTGGCCGTGCACGTTCAACGAATTTTCAAGAAGTTTG
>DASSMT010000318.1:0-39778 GCA_035688655.1 Polyangiaceae bacterium
GTTCTTGCCGTTCCTGGTCAAGGCCGTCGTAGCCGCGCTCAAGCGCCACCCACGCCTGAACTCGAACCTCGACGAAGCGGCGATGGAGCTCGTGCTGCGCAAGACGTACGACATCGGCATCGCCACGGCGACCGACGCGGGCCTGATGGTGCCGGTGGTTCGAGGCTGCGACCGTCTGAGCATCCTGGAGATCGCCAGCGAGATCGATCGCGTGGCGCGAGCCGCTCGCGAGGGCAAGAGCCAGAAGGAAGATCTCGGGGGCTCTTCGTTCACCATCACTTCGCTCGGCAAGCTCGGCGGTCTGATGGCACCGCCCATCATCAACTATCCCGAAGTCGGCATCATGGGCGTGCACGCCATCAAGAAGAAGCCAGTCGTGCGCGGCGACCAAATCGTGATCGGCGAGGTGATGAATCTGAGCTTCTCGTTCGACCATCGCATCATCGATGGCGATGTCGGTGCAAACTTCGCGCAGGAGATCATTTCCTACCTGCAGGAACCCGACCGACTCGTGGTCGAGATGGCCTGAGCGCGGCTGCCGCTCGATTGTGACGCGCCCGGTCCCGGCCGGCCACCGACACAGGCCTACATATGCGCACAGCGGGCCTCTGGGTGTGCTGGTCGTGCGTCCGCGGCGCGCTCCATGCGCTCATTCGCGGTCGTGATCAGCGAGTGGCGTGCTTCGACAATTCGAGCGGTTCACGCTATTGAAAGATACTGGTCCGCTGGCTCGCCGGGTCGGTCGTGAAGGTGTAGCCTGCGGACGGTAGATTGTAAGCTTTGGAGTCGTCGACGGAGATGAAGGGTCTGTTCAGTGTTGCCGCGCTTGCGCTGGTCCTACATGGCGCGCGGCTTGCTCACGCGGTTGAGGAAGGCTCTGAACCAACGCCTGCTCAAGTGCGCACCGCGGCCGAAGCGTTCGATCGCGGTCGCGAAGCGTACAAGACCGAGGACTACGTCGAAGCTGCCGAACAGTTCGAGAGCGCCGATGCCAACGCTCCCAGTGCAGCGGCGCTAGAACTTGCGATTCGCGCCCGCGACAAAGCCGGTCAGCTCGATCGCGCAGCAACGCTGGCGGCGCTCGCGCTCACGCGCCACCCGGACGACCCGAACATCCAAAAGATCGCGCCGCCGATCGTCGAGCGCGCCAAGGCCGAGCTGTTCGAGCTCGACGTCAAATGCGATGAAGCGTGCGAAGTCACCGTGGCCGGCAAGCTCGCACCCGGCGGCCGCGCCACGGCTCGAGCGCTGTTTTTGGCTCCAGGTCACTACAACGTGCGAGCCGGTTGGTCGGGGGATCGCTCGCTCTCCAAGTCGATCGATGGTGCCCGAGGAGAGCCGGGTTCCGTCGATTTCACGGCGCCCGAAGTGGTCGCTCCACCCCCAGCAGTGGTCGCCCCGGTGACCCCGCCGCCCAGCGAGAAGCCAGCCGACGAAGGCGCGCACAGCAAATCGGGCAAGCTTCCTCCGACTGCTTTCTGGGTCGGTGTTGGACTCACTGCGGTGCTCGGTGGCACGACCATCTGGAGCGGCATCGACACGAAGAACAACCCGGGCGCAGACGCCGTGCGCGACGCGTGCAAGACAGTCGACAGCAGCGGCGCGCACAGCACCGAATGCAATACCCTGTACGATGAAGGGCGCAGCCATCAGCAGCGAACCAATGTCCTGCTCGGCGTAACCGCCGGTGTGGGGATCGCGACGGCCGTGGTGGGCGCATTCTTCACCGATTGGGGCGGTTCGAAGAAATCCGAGGCCGAGGCAGCGACCGCGCGTCCCAAGGGCTTCAGCGTGCAGCCCTGGGTTGCGATCGGTTCTGGGGCGAGCGTGGGTGCGCTCGGAAGGTTCTAGCGAGTGGCGAAACTCTTCGACCCCGGTGCTGGGCGTCAGCGCGTGGACCGCTACGAGCTGGTGGGCGAGATTGCGTCCGGTGGCATGGCCACGGTGTATCTCGCGCGCCTGACCGGAGTCGGTGGTTTCCAGCGCTTCGTCGCGATCAAGCGCCTGCACCCGCACCTGGCGAGTGAAAAAGAGTTCGTGGAGATGTTCTTGGATGAGGCGCGCATTGCCGCGCGCATTCATCACCCGAACGTCGTCCCCATCCTCGAAGTGGGTGCCAGCCCCGTTGGTTACTATCTGGTGATGGAGTACATCGAGGGCGACACGCTCGCGCGGCTCTTGGCCCGCGCAGCGACTCGCGGCAAGCGCTTGCCAGTGGGCATCGCGCTGCGCATCGCGCTCGATATGTTGGCGGGTCTGCACGCCGCGCACGAGCTGCGCGACGACACGGGCGAGGCCGTGCAGTTGGTGCATCGCGATGTCTCCCCGCAGAACGTGCTGGTCGGTCTGGACGGGATTTCGCGCATCACCGACTTCGGCGTGGCGCGCGCGGCCAGCCGTTTGACCGCGACGCGCGTCGGGCAGCTGAAAGGCAAGATCGCCTACATGGCGCCGGAACAAGCGGCGGGTGAAGAGCTGATCGACCGCCGCGCAGACGTGTTTGCGGCCGGCATCGTGGTCTGGGAAGAGCTGGCCGCCAAGCGCCTGTTCAAGGCGGAGAACGAAGCCGCGACGCTGTCGCGCGTGATGACCGACACCGTGGTGCCGCTGACCTCGATCGTGCCGGAGCTGAGCACGGCGCTGTCGAACGTCGTGCTGCGCGCGCTCGAGCGCAACCCGGAGCAGCGCTTCGCCAATTGCGCACAATTCGCGGACGCGCTCGAGGCTGCTGCGACCGGCAAAGAAACGATCGCCAGTCCGCGAGAGCTGGCCGCGTACGTCACCGAGGTCATGGGCGACGAAGTGCTGGCTCAGCGTGAAGCAGTGCGGGCTTGGATCGCGCGCAGCGAGCCGAGCCAGATCGGTGCCGACAAGCCCAGCCTCTCGCCTTCGACCAGTGTGTCGGCCGCGGCCATGAGCTTGCCGGGGGTCGATGCCGCACAAGCGACGCTCACGCACAACTCGGCGCCCAAGGGTCGCAGCCCCGCTCGCCTGTTCGCTCTGGTCACGCTGCTGTTGCTGGCGGTCGGCGTCGGCAGCTTCCTGTTCGCGCGTCATACCAATTCGGACTCCCGCTTACCGGTCGTGAGCGCGCCAGCCGCCGTGGCCGCTGCGCCGCCCGCGCCCGTCGTGTCGGAACCCGTCGTAGCCAGCCCGGTCGCGCCGCCCCCGCCTGAAGCACCGGTTACAAGCGCGCCGAGCGCCGCCCCGCCCGTGGTCGCCCCGCCGAGACCGGTGTGGGTGCCGCGCTCGCGTGCCGTGGCCGCCCCCGATGCGAAGAAGTCGAAAAAGAAGAGCGACGACGACGTGGTTCCGCCAAACCCGTACCGCTGACGGCCCGCTCGCTGTCCGTCTGGGCAGTGTTCCTCGCTTGCCGGACGTTGACAGGCGGGGGGACGGCTGCTAGTTGTCCCGCGCCCTACTGGTCCCTTCGGTACAACCGCTGTGTTTTCGCGGGCTTGTCCACTGAACCAGGGAGCGTGTCGAGTACCCCGTGGCCGTCAAGAGATTCTGCTTATTCACCGGCAATGCCAACCCGGCGTTGGCGACCGAAATTGCGAAGGTGCTCGACACCCCGCTCGGGGAAGCACGCGTCTCACGCTTCAGTGATGGCGAGACGTTCTGCGAAATCCGCGAGAACGTGCGCGGTTTAGACACGTACGTGATTCAGCCGACGTGCTCGCCGGTCAATGACAACTTGATGGAGCTCTTGATCATGTGCGACGCCCTGCGCCGCGCATCGGCAAACTCCATCACCGCGGTCATGCCGTACTACGGCTACGCGCGCCAAGACCGCAAGGTCGCACCGCGTACGCCCATAACCTCCAAGCTCGTGGCTGATTTGCTCGTCTCCGCGGGCGTCTCGCGCGTGCTCTCGGTCGACCTTCATGCCGGGCAAATTCAGGGCTTCTTCAACATCCCGCTCGATAATCTGTACGCGCTGCCGGTCTTCCTCGACGACTATCTGAAGGCGCGCTTCAACAAGGACTCGGTGTTCGTCGCCCCGGACGCCGGCGGCGTGGAGCGCACGCGTGCCTACTCCAAACGCCTGGGCGCATCGCTGGCGATCATCGACAAACGCCGTGAACGCGCCAACGTGAGTGAAGTGATGCACATCATCGGCGACGTGGCCGGCAAAGATTGCATCATCGTCGACGACATGATCGACACCGCGGGGACGCTGTGCAACGCCGCCCGCGCGATCGTCGACGGCGGCGCGCGCAGCGTCGTGGCTTGTGCTACGCACGGGGTGCTCAGCGGTCCGGCCGTGCAGCGGATCGAAGAATCACCGCTCGAAGAGGTAGTCGTCACCAACTCCGTGCTCGCTTCGGAAGAGGCTCGCAGCTCGAAGAAGATCAAGTTCCTGTCGATCGGCCGCCTGCTCGGCGAAGCCATTCGACGCATTCATAATAGTGACTCGGTGAGCTCGCTGTTCGTGTAGCGGCAGCAATTTTGGGAGATGTGAGAGAGATGGAAGCAATCAAGGTTACTGCCAGCCGACGCGATGGTCAGGGTAAAGGCGCAGCGCGCCGCTTGCGCACGGAAGGCCGCATTCCTGCGGTCGCGTACGGCAAGGCGCTGCCGACGCAGCAACTCGCCGTCCCGCCGGACGCGATCAAGAGCGTGCTCGCCAGCGCGTGGGGCCGGAACACGGTCGTGAGTCTGAACGTCGATGGCAAGGAAGGTCTGACCGTGCTGTTGTCGGATTTTCAGTACCATCCGCTGACCCGCGATCTGCTCCACGCCGACTTCGTGCAGATCCATCTCGACCAGCCGGTGAACGTGGAAGTGCCGCTCGAGCTCACCGGCAAAGCGGCAGGCGTGGTCGCCGGCGGCACGTTGCGCCAGGTGTTCCGCAAGCTGCCGATCCGCTGCTTGCCCAATCTGATCCCGGTCAAGCTGGTGCACGACGTGACCACGCTCGGTCTCGACGGTCACGTGGCGGCCAAGGATCTGTCCTTGCCCGAGGGTGTTTCGGTTCGCCTCCCCGCCGAACAGACCGTGGCCTCGGTCGTGCACGAGATCGTGCGCGGTGAAGAAGAGGCGGCCCCCGCAGCCGCCGCTGGTGCCGCGCCGGCTGCTGGTGCTGCCGCTGCTGCGCCGGCTGCCGGTGCTGCCGCTGCCAAGGGCGCTCCGGCTGCCAAGGCTGCTGCGGCACCCGCGGCCAAAGCTGCGGCGCCCGCTGCCAAAGCGCCTGCCAAGAAGTGATCCTGCTCGTCGGCCTCGGCAATCCGGGGCCGCGCTACGCCCCCACTCGACACAACGTCGGGTTCATGGCGGTCGACGCGTTCTGTGCTCGCGAGGCAGGACGCGCCGCTCCGTTTCAAGGCCGCTTCGAGGGCCAATTCGCCGAGCTCTCGTACGCCGGTGTGCGCGTCGGTGTGCTCAAGCCGGAGACGTTCATGAACGCCTCGGGGCGAAGCGTGCGCGCGGCGAGCACGTTTTTCGAGCTCGAGCCGCAGGCGGTGTTCGTCGTTCACGACGAGCTCGATCTGCCGTTCGGCGAGCTGCGCCTGAAATCGGGGGGCGGCGACGGCGGCCACCGCGGTCTGCGTTCAATCAGCGCCGAGCTGGCCGACCCGGGCTACGGGCGGGTGCGAATCGGAATTGGGCGCCCACCCCCGCACTTTCAGGGTGACGTGGCTGATTTCGTGCTACAAGCCTTCGCCCTCGAGGAACGGAGCGAGCTCACTCATGTGCTCGACCGCACCTGCGAGGCGATCGAGTCCGTCATTTCGGACGGGCTCGCTCGAACGATGACCCGAACCAACCAGCGCATCGTGCGCTGATGGCTCCTTGCTCCCGACTCGTGTTCGGGGGCCTTTCGCCCACAAGGAGAACTAAGTGGCAGAAGCAAGTGCAGTGAGTGTGAGCCCGCACAAGGCTCGAGAATACGAAACCATCTACGTCTTGAAGCCGACCGTCACTCGGGAGACTCAAGAGAAGATCGCGTCCCGCCTGGAAGAGGTGGTCGGTCGCGAAAACGGCAAGCTGACTCAGGTCGACAACTGGGGTCGTCGTCAGCTCGCCTATCCGGTGGCCAAGCATCGTCGTGGCGTCTACGTGTACGTGAAGTACGTGGGCGGCGGCGCTTTGGTCAGTGAGTTCGAGCGCAACCTGCGCTTGCTCGACGACGTGCTCAAGTACCAGACGGTGCTCGTGCGCAAGGACGTCGACTTGGGCGCCCTGGAAGTGAACAGCGAGAACCTGAAGTTCGAAGCGGTGGAGCCGCCGGCCGAAGACGAGCCCGAAGAGTCGATCGAGCGCCAGCTCGGGTTGGTCGATTCCCCGGACCGCGATCGTCATCGCGATTCGCGCGACCACGACGCGGATGACTTTGGTGATGTCGATGGTCCGATCTCGGACGAGGATGATGCACAATGAGAGAGCAAGCTCGTGACCTGGATCGCGGTGCCCGCGGTGATGACCGCGGTCTCGACCGCATGGGCGACAAGGACAACGTCGGGTTTCGCACCCGTGGTCGGCGGCGTGGCTGCTCGTTCTGCTCGGACGACGCGGAGCCGATCGACTACAAGGACCCGCAGGGCCTGCGTTACTTCGTGACCGAGCGCGGCAAGATCGTGCCGCGCCGCATCTCCGGCGTGTGCGCGAAGCACCAACGCTCCGTGCAATTGGCGATCAAGCGCGCGCGCACGATCGCGCTCTTGCCCTTCACCACCAACGACTGAAGGACGAATTGACCATGGCCACCAACACCCATGTTTTGCTTCAGGCGGATGTCGACAACCTCGGCACTGGCGGCGAAGTCGTGCGGGTTCGACCGGGCTTTGCGCGCAACTTTTTGCTGCCGCGCGGGCTCGCCGTCCCGGCCACCCCCGGTAACCTCGCGCGCGTGGAAGAGCTGAAGAAAGCGGCTGCCGCTCGCAAGAGCCAAGAGATCGCGGCCGCCCAAGAGCTGGCCAAGAAGCTCGAAGGCTCGAGCGTGAAGATCGCTCGCTCCTTCGGCGAAGAAGGCAAGATGTACGGCTCGGTCACGAGCAAGGACATCGCCGAAGCCTTCGAGAAGACGGGCCTCGCTCTCGACCGTAAGCAGATCCACTTGCCCGAGCCGATCAAGACGCTCGGCACGGTGGACGTTCCGGTCAAGCTTCACAGCACGGTCTCCGTCACCCTCAAGGTCGAAGTCGTCAAGAAGTGAGAAGTAGCTCGTTTCGAGCGCGCGCGCGGCTGCTCGTGCTCTCGTGACCGAGCGCCGAGAGCCGCGCGCCACGAAGTGATTCGTTGACAGACGGGCTCGGTTCGTAGAAAAAGAAGCGGTGGGCCTCGCCTCGGCGAAGCCCGCAGCTCCAGAGCGCCCCGGAAGGTTTCGGCCGACCGGGGCGTCGTGCATTTGGAGTCCTGTGGATAACCTCTGGTTTCAGCAGTGGAGAACCGCGGGACTGGTTGAGGATCCCAAGCACTGACATTGTCTGTCCGCGCCGAATGCTATTCGTTGCGGACCCGGAAACCGTTGAGGGTGAGCCCTGCCAATGCCTTTCGCCGAACGTTTCTCGCGAGCCCCCGCTGAACCCCCGCGCCTGGAACCCATGCCGGGGCGCGTGCCCCCGAGCGATCTCGACGCAGAAGCCGCCGTGCTGAGCGCAATGCTGCTCGACGGCGACGCGTTCGACACCGTGCAGGAGATTCTGCAGCCCCTGCATTTCTATGCTGACGCCAATCGCCGCATCTACGAGGCGATCCTGGATTTGCAGAGCAACCTGCGACCGGTCGACATCGTGACCGTGAAGGGCTGGCTGAGCGACAAGGGCCGCCTGGATCAAATCGGCGGCACGCCGTACCTGGCGTTGCTCGCGGACGCGACACCATCAGTGTCGAACGTCGCCGCGCACGCGATGGTCATTCGGGAAAAGTGGCGCCTGCGGCAACTGATCTCGACTTGCCAAAAGTTCGCGGCCGAGGGCTACGGGGACTGCGGTGAGGTGCAGGGCTTCATCGACATGGCCGAGCAGTCCGTGTTCGACATCGCGCGAGTCACGCAGGGCTCGAGCGTGGTCTCGATGCGTGACGCGATCAAGGCCTCGTTCCAAATCTTGTCTGATGCCGCGCGCCGCGGCGGCGGCATCAGCGGCATCGAGACCGGCTACACCGAGCTCGACAAGCAGACCTCCGGGCTACACGCGGGTGATTTGCTGATCGTGGCGGCTCGCCCGGGCATGGGCAAGACGTCCTTCGTGCTCAATTTGGCGACCAATGTCGCGCGGCCCAAACGCGTGGAGGTGAGCGAGGAGAACGAGTCTTATTTCGACGCGGCGGTGGAAGAGGCGGGCTACGGCGTGTTGTTCTGCTCCTTGGAAATGCCCTGCGCGCAGCTCGGGTCACGTATGCTCGCGTCCGAGGCGCGCGTCGACATGTCGCGCATCCGCTCCGGCAAGTTACAACGCGACGATTGGAACAAGCTCACCGAGGCCGCGTCCCGTTTGAGCCGTCTGCCCGTTTGGCTGGACGACACGCCGGCGCTCACCTTGCTCGACTTGCGGGCGAAGATTCGGCGTTTGCAGGCGGAGCTCAAGCGCGGTGAAGCGGCCGGCAACGCCAAGGGCTTGGGGCTGGTCTGCATCGACTATCTGCAGCTGATGCAAGGTCGCAAAGACGCCGGCAGTCGCGAGCAAGAGATCAGCGAGCTGTCTCGCGGCCTGAAACAGATGGCCAAAGAGATGAAGGTCGCCGTGATCGCCCTGAGCCAGCTGAACCGCGGCGTCGAGACTCGCACCAGCAAGGACAAGCGTCCCCAGCTGTCTGATTTGCGTGAGTCGGGCGCCATCGAGCAGGACGCCGACACGATCATGTTCATCTACCGTGACGAGTACTATTTCAAGGACAGCCCGGACAAAGGCCTGGCGGAGCTGATCATCGCCAAACAGCGTAACGGCCCGACCGGCAAGGTGATGACCAAATTCACCGGCGAGTACACGCGCTTCGATAACCTGGCGCCCGAGGAGTACAATTTCAACGATTTTGACGGCTTTGGCGGCGGCGGAGACGGCGGATAACCGCATTTTTGCGCGGATCTGGGCTGGATCGCGGTCAAGAAGTGCTAGGTCTAGCCGCGAGCGATGCGTTTCGTCGATGAGTGTGAGCTGCGAGTAGAGGCTGGAGCAGGCGGCAACGGTGCCGTCGCGTTTCGGCGTGAGAAGTACATCCCGTTTGGTGGCCCCGCAGGTGGCGATGGCGGGCGGGGCGGGGACGTCGTCCTGGTCGCCGATTCGGGCCTCGGTACTTTGTACGACCTGGTCCACCACCGCATGGTGCGCGCTGACGCCGGCCAGAACGGGATGGGCAAGGATTGCTACGGCCGCGCCGCGAAGGACGTAGAAGTGCGCGTGCCCGTGGGCACGATCGTCTTCGACAGTGAGACGCAGGAAAAGATCTGCGAGCTCACGCGGCCGCAAGAGCGCGTGGTGATCGCCAAAGGCGGCGAGGGCGGGCGCGGCAACCGCCACTTCACCACGCCCGAAGACCGCGCTCCGCGTCACGCCGAGCCCGGAGCGCCGGGTGAAGCGCGTTCACTGCGGCTCGAGCTCAAGGTGATGGCCGACGTCGGACTGCTCGGTTTCCCGAACGTCGGCAAGAGCACGTTCATCAGCGCCGTGAGCCGAGCGCGACCGAAGGTCGCAGACTATCCGTTCACCACGTTGGTGCCGCACCTGGGCGTGGTCACGATCGGTGACTTTCGCCAAGGGCTGGGCAAGAGCTTCGTGATTGCCGACATTCCAGGTCTGATCCCGGGCGCGAGCGAGGGCGCCGGTCTCGGCATTCAATTCCTGCGCCACCTCGATCGCACGCGGCTGCTCCTGCATTTGATCACGGTCAGCGGTGAAGAAGGCCGCTCTCCGCTCGCGGACTACCACGCGATTCGAAAAGAGCTCAAGGCATACAGCCCCGAGCTCGCCCGCAGGCCTGAAGTCGTCGCGCTGGCCAAGGCAGATCTGCCGGACGTGCAAGACGCCTACGCCGAGCTCAAAACCGAGTTCGAGAAACTCGGCGTCGATCTCCTGCTCGTGAGCGCCGCCACCCACCAAGGCCTCGACGAAGTCGTACAGTACCTCGCCGAGCGCTTGTTCCTTTAGCGCGAGGGCGCAACCGAGCGCGTGGCCGAGAGTTGGGCGCTCACAATCCAGCAACGCACCTCCGAAGCCCACGCTGTTGTCGGTGGAGCTCCCTCTTCTGGCGTCTTGGCGCCTTGGCGGTTAGTCCCTCTCCCAACGTCAGCGACGCCGAAGGCTGCGTGCTCTTCGACGTATCGCGTGACCATCAACCCAAAAAATCTCGGAAGATCAGCGGGGGGGTTTGAGGGGGAGGTTGGCGCGGGTGTTCGAGGGCTTCTTGGGGGTGGCGGTGTTTTGATGTTCGTCGAGTACGTCGATGGCCGCGAGCACGCCCTGCAGGCCATGCTGGCGCGCGGCCGATTCCAGGAAGATCCCGGGCACGCGCGCGAGCTTCGCGGCGGTAGCCTTGCCCAAGTCGAGCTCACGTTCGGCGAAGCCCTCGAACGAGGAGAAGCCTTTGGCTTCGTACAGCTTCTCGTCTTGGATGTGCTTGAGCTCGCTCGCGATTTGGAAAAAAGTGTCGTCCAAGTTCTTGCGCAAGGCGCGGATCCGCACGAGCAGGTTCAACAGCTCGCTCATGCGTTGTTTGATGCTGTCGGCGTCGTCTGGTGAGCGGAGCGTGCCGCGGGCGCTGCCGGGCTTGGGCGGCGAGAGGTTGCGTGCGGCGGCTTCCTCCGCGTGTTTGGCCGCGTGGCGCGCGGCCCAGGGCGCGGCTCCACGCATGCCGAGGCGGCGTTTGCTCGAGGCATCCGCGGTCTCGGCCTTGCCGGCCGCGCGAGTCTTTTTCTTGTTGGCGGCGAGGGCCGGGGGAGGCATCGACTTGCGAGCCTGCGGCGGCATCGACTTGCGTGCCGCGGGCGCCACCGATTTGCGCGCTGACGAGGCGGGGGCCGACTCGATGGCGGCGGGCGCGACCGACTTGCGCGTGGCGGCAGTCGGGCGAATGGATTTGGGTGCCCGCTCGGTGGCACGGCCAAATTGTGCCCCCCGTTGGGGATCACGCAGCGTGTTAGTTTTTGCTCGGGATTTCATCGAACGACTACCCATCGCATGGCGCATCCGAATGTTCGCGGATGCCCCCTAAGGCTTTGCTTCCAGTTTAGTATGACGCCCGCCCGCTATGCAAAAACCCGAATCCGATCCGCCCAGCCGTGCCGACGGCGAGCCTTCCAACCGCCCCTCGAGCCCGCTGAACGGCGGTCTTTTTACGCCCGATCCGCGGATCGCGGTGGTGGTGAATGGCAACGCCAAGAGCGTGACCGAGGAGGTGATCTCCACTCTGCATCAGATCTTGATGGGCGGTGACCTGTTCGTGTCGCGCAGCTTGGACGATGCCCGGCACATCGCCCGCACGATCGTCAGCCGCGGTTACGGCACGGTACTCACCGGCGGCGGGGATGGAACCTTTACTGTCATGGTTACTGAAGTGGTTCGTGAAGGGCGCAAGCAGAATCGCGCCCATCCGCGCTTCGGCTTACTCAAGTTGGGCACCGGCAATGCCTTGGCCTGGGTGGTCGGTGCACGTGATCCCAAGAGCGGCGAGCTCGCAGCCGACATCGAGCGGCTGACTCAAGACGCGGGCAGTCGCAGCATCCGTTTGATCGAGGTCGAGGGCTTCATCGCGCCTTTCTGCGGCTTCGGCGCCGACGCCGACGTGCTGGCCGACTACGCGAAGGTGAAGAGCAGCCTGCAAAAGACGCCGCTCAAGCGGGTCGCGCCGGGCTTGCTCAGCTACGGCGTCGCCGCCGTCACGCGCTCGATTCCGAGCTACTTGTTGAAGCGCATGCCGCACTGTCGAATCGTGAACCTCGGCGGAGAGGCGTTTCGGATCGGCTCCAAAGGCGCGCTGCTCGGTCGACCGATCGCTCGGGGTGCGGTGATTTACGAAGGCCCGATGCGGCTGTGCGCGCTGTCGACGATTCCCTATTACGGCTACGGCTTTCGCATGTTCCCCTACGCCGACGAGCGCCCCGATCGCATGCACTTGCGGGTGGCCACGCTCTCGCCGCTGGAGTTCGTCCGTCACTTCAACGATATCTGGCGCGGTGAGTACGACAATCCGGGCACCTTGTTCGATTATCTCGTGGAATCGATGAGCATCGAGCTCGATCCGCCCACGGATTTCCAAATTGGTGGAGATCCGCGCGGAAAGCGTGCGAAACTCGAGATCGGTTTGTCGCCGACCCCGATTCGCCTGGTCGATTTCTACGCGCCCCCGACGGTGGCATGAGCGCGCGCTCGGGGTGGTTCGCGCTGGCGCTTGCGCTGTGGCTTTCGGCGGCGTCGCGAGCAGAGGCGGATGAACCGCCGTTTGCGGCGACCCTGAGCTGTCAGCCTGCGCTGGGTCCTGGCCGGATCTTGTGCGAGCTGAGCGCGCGGGCCAGGCGCGGCAAATTGGTTTGGAGCGACGCGCTGGTGGTTCGCGCGCCGGCCTTCGCCCGGCCACTCAGGTCGCGGTTGGTTGCACAATTGGACTCCTCGGCTGCCGCTTCGGGCGCCTGGGCACGGCTCGCGCTGGTGGCATCCGCACCCGGTGAGGGCAAGCTCGAGTTATTGGCTCGGGGCGTGATTTGTCATGACGCTGCGACCGGTGAGTGGTGTGCCCCGGTGCAGGCCCCGGTCACGGTCGACATCCGCGTACCCCCGAGCGCGCCGCGCCGCGGGCCGTGAACGCGGGCGAGGGGCGCGCCCCGCGAATTTGCCCAGTTTTCGTGGGCTCTGTTAGTTCAGTCGAAGCATGCAGCTTCCCGGCCGATTGCGACTCACCACGCTTGGCGACTTGCTCGGCGCGCTTCATCGCGCCTGCGCCAGCGGGACTCTGGAACTGGTGGAGATCGAGGGCGCGCGCGCTGGGCGCAGTCATCGCGTCTTCTTCGAGGCAGGCTTGATCGACGACGTCGACACAGCCTTCGATCACCCGAGATTGGGCGAGATTTTGGCGCGCGATGGCTTGCTCGGGATGGCCGCGCTGGCCCGCGTGGCGCGGCGCGTGCGGGAGCAGCCCGGCAAGCGCGTGGGCGAAATCCTGGTCGAAGAGGGCTTGGGCACGGCGGATCTCGTCGCCTTCGCCCTGCGCCGCCAACGCAGCAGCCGCCTGGAGGCGTTGTATGGCCTGCGCGAAGCCTTGATTCGCTTTCACGTACCGCGCCCGCGCCCTGGCTTTCGTCAGCAGCCGCTCTCGCCGCGCGAATTTTTGTATGGCCGTCCGCGCGCGCGTGCCGACTTTTCGGCGCGCGTCTCGGAGCGCTTCAATTACCGTTTCACGGGGCGCTCGGAGTCGTCGCGCGGACTCGATCCACGCCATGCGGCGTATCGGATGCTCGGAGTGCCTTCGACCGCGTCGACCCGGGACGTGCAGCGCGCGTTCCGAAAATTGGCCGCCGAGCAGCACCCCGATCGCTTTCCGAACGCCTCGCCAACGGAAAAGGCCCAGCACTTGTCGCGCTTCGCGCAGCTGAGCGCGGCGTATCACTTGCTCATGGGTTGAGCCAGCGTTCGAGCGCGGCGGGCAGCTCGAACAACGAGCGCAGCAACACGTCCGGATCACTCGCCAGCAGGGCTTCACGCCCCTGCATGCCGCCTTCGACTCCGACGCTGTGCGCGCCGGCGGCCTTGGCACAGGCGATGTCTTGTGCGCCGTCGCCCACCATCACGAGCTCGGCCGGGCTGAGCCCGAGCTGCTCGGCAATGTGGCGGAGCGGTAGCGGATCGGGTTTGTTCTTGGGCAGATCGCCGCCCCCGATCACGGTTCGGAACAGGCCGTGCAGGCGCAAGTTGTCGAGCACACGGTCGGCGATCGCGCGCGGCTTGTTGGTGCACAGCGCGAGCGGCAAATGCGACAGTTGCGCGAGCGCTTCGCGCGCGCCGGGCAAGAGCTGCGTGTGGTCGGTCGGATGCTCGACGTAGTGCGCGATGAACGTCGCCAGCAGCGCTTCGAGCGCGGGTGCGTGCAGTTCGAGCCGCGCGGCGCGCGCCAAGAGCCAGCGCGCACCGTCGCCCACGTAGCCCGAAATCTCGTCGACCGAGAGCGTCGCAAAGCCGTGCGCGGCGAGCGCGTGGTTGGCAGCGCTCGCGATGTCCAAGCGTGAGTCGATCAACGTGCCGTCCAGATCGAAGACCACCGCCAGCCGGATCGGGATGCCGAGGCTCGCGGGCCCACCGGGATCGGGATCGGGAGCCAGGCGGCTCATCCGCCGTGCCGGAACGCCGCGCGGCCTACGAAGAACGGGCCCATCTGGTTGATGTACTCCGAGGTCTGACGGGTGCCGCGCATGGCTTGAACCACGTGTGAAAGTGGGTAGAGCTCCTTGCCGATCAAGCCGATCACGAACTCGTTGTCGTTGGCGTCGAGGCCGTGGCAAGCGAGGCGCACGTCGTGCGCGAGATCTTGCGCGCCATAGGCTTTGCCGATCGTGCCATGCTCGCGCAAGATCGCGCCCTTTTCACGGGGCTCGAGCCGCTCGAACGCCCCCGAGCGCCGGAGCGGGTACCACACGGCCCACGGGCAAGCTTCATTGAGCACGGTTTCGCGTGGCCGGCGCAGCAGCCAATACTCGAGATCCGTCTCGTAGCCGGTCGAGTAGCTGCGTCCGAGCATGGTGAACTCGCGCAGCAGGGTCAGGCTCGCCGCTTCCGGCTCGCCGAACACGGGCCGCAACTTGGTCGCAAAATCGAGCGGATCTTCACTCCAGCTGAGCACGCCCAAGCCGTGCGGATTGTTCACGTCTTCGTACACGACGCTGGGAACGTTCCGCCGCTTCAGCGCGCTGCCCAAATTCTTCAGTGCGTCCGCCGGGGTCAGCGATTTGTCCGATTCGTACACCGTCAGCTGCATGAACAGCCGGCGGTCCATTGTTTGTGGAATTCCGTCACGCGGAGCGCCTCGTTCCGAGATTTCAATCCGCTCCGTGCCTGCGTTTTCGCCCATGCGTCGAATGCTAACAAAAACCGCGCTCGGGCGGTGACAGCAAGTGCTTGCATTCGGCGGATCTCTGATAAACTCCGCCGGCTTTGACGCCCACCACTTCACTCCCGGCTGCGCCGCCCCCGGCAGCCGCACCGCTCGGCGTCAGCGAGCCCGCGCGCTCGTCGACTCTGCTGCGGGGTAACGGCGCACTCGAACACCCGCTCCCTGCCGGCATGAGGGACTTGCTACCGCCGGTCGCGCGGCGGCAAGGCGAGCTCGCGCGCCGCGTCACCCGTTGCTTCGAGCTCCATGGCTACGAGATCGTGACCTTACCGGTGTTCGAATACACGGAGGTGCTCGAGCGCGGGCTGGGAGCCCTCGATTCGGAAGAAGTGCTGCGCTTCGTCGAGCCGGAGAGCGGGGAAGTGGTCGCCCTACGCCCGGACATGACGCCGCAGATCGCGCGCATCTTGGCGACCCGTCTGGCCGACCTGCCGGGTCCCGCCCGACTTTGCTACCACGGCTCGGTGATGCGTCGACGCCGTGAGCGCGCTCGCCGCCACCGTCAGATCTTCCAAGCCGGGGTGGAGCTGCTCGGGCTGGAAGGTCCAGCCGGGGATCTGGAGATTTTGCGCTTGGCCTCGGCGGGCGTGCGGGCCGCCGGCTTGTCGTCGTTCGTTTTCGACCTCGGCCACGCGCGCATCGCCGCCGCGCTGCTCGAGACACTGCCCGAGGCGCGCACCGCCGAGCTCGTCGATGCCCTCGCCATCAAGGATCAGCCGGAGGTCTCGCGGCGTGCGGTCGCCGCCGGCTACACGGGCCGCACGCTGACAGCCATCGCGGAGTTGTGTGAGCTGCACGGAGGCAGCGAAATTTGGCCGCGAGCCGAGCGACTTCTGCAAGGCACGGTGGCCGAAGGCGCACTGCGCGAGCTGCAATGGATCTGGCAAGCGGTGAGCGCCGCCGAGCTCGCCCCCAAGTTGTTGGTCGATCTGTCGGAGACCCGCAATTTCGCTTACTACACCGGGCTGATGTTCCAGATCCACGCGGACGGTCCGGGCAGCCCGATCGGCGCCGGCGGTCGCTACGATGGCCTGCTCGGTCGTTTTGGGGCGCCGCGCGCGGCCGCGGGCTTTGCGCTCAGCTTGGATCATTTGGCCTGGGCTCTGGAGAGCATCGGCCGCAAAGAAAACGGCGAGCTGCGCGTGCTGAGCGTGGGTGCGAGCGACGCGGTCTTGAGCGGTTTGCGCGAGCACGGCGTGGCGTGCGCACAGTCGCAGACGAGCGTTGCTGGGGAAGCGCTGGCTTATGCCCGCGCTTGGCGCTTCAGCCACGTGCTTTACGTCGAGCCCCAAGGAGCGTCCTTGGTTCGCGTCCTCGACGGACAAAGAACATCCGTTCTCCTAGAGCCAGAAGCCCTAGTGAGTAGTTTGAGCCAACTCCCATTGGGGTCGGCGTAGTCTCGCGGCCCGTGCCGCTGTAACAACCGTGCGAGAGAACATGTCTTCTGTGGTCATTGTCGGTGCTCAATGGGGCGACGAGGGTAAAGGCAAAATCGTCGACATTTACATGGAATTTGCCGACGTCGTCGTGCGCTACGCGGGCGGCCCCAATGCCGGTCACACGCTCGTGGTCGGAGACGAGAAGCTCGTGGTGCGCCTGTTGCCGAGCGGCATTTTGCGCGAGCGCACGCACTGCATCTTGGGCCAAGGCATGGTGATCGACACCGAGGTTCTGCTCGGTGAGATCGACGAGCTTCACCGTCGTGGCCACACGAACCTCGAGCAGCGGCTCTCGCTCAGCGATCGCGCGCACTTGATCTTGCCGTATCACATCCTGATCGACACCTTGCGTGAAGGCTCGGCCCCGGCCGACAAGGCGCTCGGCACGACCAAGAAGGGGATTGGCCCGGCCTACGAAGACAAGGTGAAGCGCGTCGGCGTTCGCTGCGGTGATCTGCGCGATTTGAAGGCGCTCGCCGCGCGCGTTTCGTACGCGATGGAAGCCTGGACCCCCACCGTACGCGCACTCGGCGGGGAGCTGCCCACGCTGCAATCGGTGATGGCCAAGCTCGAAGCGCACGCCGCGCGCATCGTGCCCATGCTGGCTCACACCTCCGAGCTCGTCGATGACGCGATCAAAGCCGGCAAGCGCGTGATGCTCGAGGGCGCGCAGGGCACGTTGCTCGACATCGATCATGGCACCTATCCGTTCGTGACCTCGAGCTCGGCGGGGGCGGGTGGCGCGGCCAGCGGCGCGGGCATCGGCCCGAACCGGATTGGCACCGTGATCGGCATCACCAAGGCCTACACCACTCGCGTCGGCACCGGTCCCTTCCCGACCGAGCTCGACGATTCGGACGGTCGGCACCTGCGCGAAGTCGGCGCCGAGTTCGGCTCGGTCACCGGTCGCCCACGTCGCACTGGTTGGCTCGATCTGCCGGCGCTACGCTACGCATCGCGCGTGAACGGTATCGACGGCCTGGCGCTCACCAAGCTGGACGTGCTGACCGGCATGGAACGCATCCGCGTGTGCGTCGCGTACGATACGCCGCAAGGTCGTGTCACCAGCTTGCCCATCGATCAGCTCGATCCGCCGGGTCAAATCCAACCAGTTTACGTAGAGATGCCCGGTTGGAAGGAGCGCCTGGAGAACGTGCGCGTGCTCGACGACCTGCCGGCCAACGCCCGCGCTTACGTCCGCTACATCGAAGAGCAAGCGGGCGCCCCGGTGTACCTCGTGAGCGTCGGTCCGCGCCGCAGCGAAACCATCATGTTGCACAACCCGTTCGTGGGCCGAGCCGCGGCGCCGTGAGAAGCTGCTAGAATCCGCTGATGCTCCCGGTCGTCGTCGCTCTGGTTCTCGATCTGACGACCGCGGCGCAGGCGAGTCCGCGACCGCGTGAATGTCGCGCGGCGATCGCGAGCGACGGGGTTTGGGCGCGCATGCGGGGGGCGGACGCGCAGCGCTACTGTGAGCTCTTGGCCCGCGGCTACGCGCGCCTCACGAACGCCCCGAAAGAAGCCTTGCTCGCGGCGCGCTCGGCGGAGAGCTTGGTCGGCCCGACACCGGCCGTGCGCGTGCTCTCCGGTCGCGCCAATCTCGCGCTCGGCGAAGGCGGGCTCGCGTATCAGCTGTTTCAACAGGCAGAAGCCGATGACGCGCAAGCCTTCGCCGATCCCAAGGCGCTGCACGACTACGCGCGTGCCGCCTCGCTCGCCGGCAAACCGCTCGAGGCGCTGCGCTTGTACCGTTTGCTCGTCTCGCGCGTCGCCTTGCTCGACGACGCGCGAGAACGCGCGTTCGTGCAGATCGAAGCCGCGGCGCACGTCTTGGCTCACGTCGACAAGGGCGCCGACGAAGCGCTCGGCTATCTCGCGCACGCGCGCCAACAACCGCTGGGGCTTTCGGCGTGGATCAACGCGCTGCGGCTGCTCGCGCTGCAGCAGAGCGGACGCAACGAAGCGCGCGCGTCGCTCGCCGCTCGGCCCAGTCCGGCGGCGCTCGGTAGCCCGCCCAGTGCCTCGTTCAGCGCTGAATTTCCGCTGCTTCCGCCAGGCCTGTTCGCTTCGCTCACGGCGCTCTTGGGCGAGCGCGCGGGGCCGAAGGCCGCACCACTTTCGCGGACCATGGGCTCGAGCCAGGGGCGAGCGCGGTGACTCGCGCCTGGCTCGCGCTGCTGCTTTCGGGGCTGCTCGGCGCGGCCCGCGCCGAAGCCGCGCCGAGCATCTGGCAGCGCGCGCAAAACCCGGCTTCCGGCACCCAGCAGGCGATCCTCACTCGCGTCGAACGCTTGCTCGGCTCGCTCGGTCTGGCCGAGTTCGACGCCGAGCTTTCAGCTGGCGCCATCGCGCTCTCCCAGCTCAGCCAAGCCGACTGGCCCTGCCTGTCGCGTGCGGGCTCCGCGCCGAGCGCCGAAGCGTCGCCTGCTGCCGAAGCGTCGTCCGCCACCGAGGTCGCGCTCGACCCGCGCTTGGAATACTTGATTGGTGGCGCGCTGCTCGACGCCGGCGCAGGCCGCGAGCGGGAAGCGCGCTGCATGCTTTCGCGCGCGCTGCGCGACGCCCCGACCAGCCCACTGGCGGCGCGCGGGCTTTCGGATTTGGCCATCGCCGCGGCAAAAATGGGCGATCGCGAAGCGGAGCACGCCGCGTACCTGCGCGCGCTCGAGCTCACGTGGCAGCCCGATTCACGGGCAAATTTGCTGGCCAACCTGGCCGAGAGCGACATGGCTCTCGGTGAGCTGAGCCGCGCGGTGCGCGGCTATCGCGCCGCGCTTTCCAGCTCGCAGCAGCCCGAGTTGGTCGCGGGCGCCTACTTCGGTCTCGCTGTCGCCCTCGATCGTTCGGGTGATCTGCCCTCGGCGCTCGAGGCCGCCAAGCGCGCCATCAGCGTGCAGTTGCCGCCCAGCTTGTTCGCGGCAAGCAGCGTCTTGGATCTACCCAACGTGTTTTTCACGCCCAGCTACGAGGTCCACTATTACAAGGCGCTGGGAGCGATGGCCGCGGCGCAGCTCGCCCGGGACGAGCAAGTTCAGCGCGACGCACTCAGGGAAGCCAGCGAACAGTGGAGCCAGTACCTGGTACCGGCGGAAGCAGAGCACGCGCGCTATGCGGCGCGCGCTGCGCTGCACCAGGCCAGCATCGCGCGTCAGCTGCTCGAGTTCGGCGCAAGGAAGCCAAAAAAAGCCGGCCAGCGGCCGGAGTCTCTGACGCCGCTTTTGTAGCTTCGGGCGGGCTGCGGTCAGCCGTTCATGCGGCGCGCGGCAACTCGGGGACCGGGCCTGAACCGAGTGCGCGACTCGCCCCTTCGGCGTCATCCACGGCTTCGAACACCGGGCGCAAGTGCGGGCCGCGCCCGAGCTCACCGAACGCTCCGCTCATGGCGAGCGCGCGAGCTCGCGGGCCATCGAGGACGAAGAACACGTCGTGCAGCCCATCCCCGACCGGCGCGCCGATGACATCCACGATGATGCCGCGATCGACGTGCAGCTCTTCGTAGCCGCGCTGAATCAACACGCGCTTGTCGGTGATCAAGTAACGCGTGTGTTTGGCGCCGTAGCCTTGCCGAATCACCGCGTCATAGATCACGTAGCAACCGACCGCGAACACGAGCAGCACCGCGAGCGACAAGCCGAAGATGAGCGCCGCGAACGGAAATGAGCGCACCGGCAGGCCGCCGCCGCGAGCAACTCTTTGCAACGCCGGGATACCGTGCACGACCATGCGTTCGACGGCGGCAAACAGCAGCGCGCCGATCGCCACCAATCCCCATTCGCGCTGACCTTGCGGCAGGTAGGCCCGCAGCTGCGGATGACGCCGCGCTGACCAAATTACCCGCTCGCCGTGATCCAAGCGTTGGGCCAAGGGGCGCTCGCCGTGTTGCCCGGAGGGCGCGATGGCTTCAGCGCCGCGCACGATGGCCCAGACGCGATCCGGCGCCCGCACCCCGTACAGCTTCAGCGTCAGTTTACGACGCAGCGCGCCGGTCGGTACCGCGCGCACCAGCTCCAAGTCGCCCGCGTTGCGATCGCTGTCGTCCCAGAAAATACGCGCGAAGCTGATCGCCTTGCGATCGATGCTGCGCCGAAATGGCCCGAAGTAGGTGATGACGTGCTGCTCGGTCACCACGTAGCGCGCGGTCTTCAGCCACATCCGCGGCACTTCGCGGGCGGCGATGCCGAGCGAGGCGCACCACACGGAGAACAGCATTGGCCCCGCCGGTGCGGTGCGCAGGGCCAGCGCGATCACGATCGCGAAGCTGAGCGAGATCGCCGACAGCACGAAGAACAAGAAGCCGATCGCGCGCGCAGCTGGCGGCGGTGCAACGACGGTTGGACTTGCCATCCAAACGATCCGTTCACCGAAGAGAGGGTCTCTCGCCACTTGGTCGCCTCGACTCGTATCAACGTCCTAAGCTCCCTCTAAGTTGCGCCTAAGTGTGCAGAACGTCCAGGGTTTCAACGATGATGGAATCACGCTGCGCGCTCGCTCGTGAAACCCTGGACCCGCGGAGCCCCCCTCAGTCGACCAGCTAGTTACAGGCCCACTTCTCCGACAAGCAAATGCAGTCCGTGTTCCCGTAAGCGCATTGCGTGGTGCCCGTGCAGGCGCGCCCGACCGTGGGCTGGTCCGCCGGGCATGCGGCGGGATTGCCGCCGGTGCACGTCCATTTTTCGCTCTGGCCGCAGCGGCAGCTGCCCATGCCCGCGTACTGACAAGTCCCTTGAGCCGTGGTGCAGGCGTCGCCGACCGTGGGCTTGGCCGCGGGGCAAACCAGCGTTGCTCGGCAGTTCCAGTCGTTGCCCGCACCGCAAGTGCACTCCGTACCGGTATAGGTGCAGGTGCCGTCGATCGAGCCGCACGCAGCGCCGTCCTTGGGCGCCGCTGCCGGGCAGACCAAGGTCTCGACGCAGTTCCACTCACGGGCCGCGGCACCACCGCCGCCGCTCGTTCCGCCGCTTCCCGGGCCACCTCCGCCGATTTGAGCCCGACAGCTACAGCGCTTACCCGTGTAAACGCACTGGGTTTGGTTGCTGGTGGGTGAGGTGCAAGCCGTGGCATCGGTTGGCGCGGCCGCGGGACAGC
This sequence comes from Polyangiaceae bacterium, assembly GCA_035688655.1. GTDB lineage: Bacteria > Myxococcota_A > Polyangia > Polyangiales > Polyangiaceae > PMG-095. The sequence goes on from DASSMT010000318.1 coordinate 21,561, forward strand.
TGGCTGGGTTTGCTGCGCCGCCGCTACCGCCGCCGGCGCCGGCGCCTCCGTTGGGTTTCGCGCCGCCCGTGCCGCCTGCGCTCGTGCCACCGACGCTCGAAGAAGTGTCACCTGCGGCGCCGCCTGCCTCCTCTACTGCGCCTGCTGCACCGCCGTTGCCAGATTCGCCCGCGCTCGATTCGTTTTGCTCGCCGGCTTCCGCCGAAGAAGATCCGGCATGGGCCGTTGTCCCCGCGTGCGCCGTCGAACCTGCAGTCGAGCTCGCTCCGCCGCTGGTGCTGCCCGCGGTTCCACCTGAATTTTCGCTCTCACCGCCGCAGGATGCCGTCAGACCAAAAGCGGCGACGAGCGCCAAACCGATGCCACGAGTTAGGGCTTTCATGAGTTCCTCCTCAGGGCCCGTGAAAAAAGGTGGACCCGAGCTGCTATTGACTGACGAGTAACCCGCTCCCATTCCGGTAAGGCAGAAATGCTTACAGTGAGGCAAAAAGCAGCACCGTTCGGCCGGTGGGCCTGTTGAACCCGGCGTTCAGGAGCTGGACGGGGAGACGAACACCACCTCGATGCGGGCATTCCGCTCGCTCGCACCCGGGCGCGCCGGATCGAGCAGGGGGAGGGTCGAGCCGGCGGTCTCGGCGGCGACCTGCGGCGCGCCGGACTTGCGCAGGGCTTCGGCGACCGTGGCCGCTTGGGCCGCGTCGCGCGGGGAAGCGTTCCCGCGCGCGACGTGCACCACGGCGAGCAGCGGAAATTCCGGGTGCGCCTTGGCGACTTTGCCGAGCACGTCGAGTTGAGTCGTCGCTTCGCTGTTCAGCTGGTCCTTGGCGTTGAACAGCGCGCGCAGTGTGACCACCACGCCGCGGTCGTCGCGGAAGGGCAGCAGGCTCGAAGCGCTGAGCTCACTCAGCAGCGCGTCAGCCAGACCCGCCGCGGGGTTCTTCTGGGTCGCCGGACGCCGGGCGAGCGTGAGCTCCTTGAGGCAGCCGCTGCGCGTGGCGACCGCGTCGTCGATTGGCGCTGGCGGGGTGCGCAGCTTGCCACTCAGCTCTTCGACTTTGCCCAGCAGTGAGCCGACGCCTTCGCGATTGGGCTCGAGCAAGCGCGCGGCCATGCACAGCAGCTTCGCCTGCGAGAGCAGTGCCTTGACCGCGGCCAAACGCGCCTGCTCACGCTCGGCCGATGCGGGTGCGTTGACGGGCAACGGTTCGGCGTCGCGCGCGACCTTGAGCCGCGTCTCCAGAGCTTCGGCCTCGAGCAGGAAGCGCTGCTGTTGCGCATCGAGATCGGCTTGCAGGGCCGTGGCTTTGGCCAGCCGTGCTTGCTCGTCCGCGAGCGCGGCTTGGGCACGCGAAAGCCGCGCCTGCACGGTCGCGCGCGTGTAGGCGGCCAACGCTTGCTCGCTCAAGATCTGCGCCGACGCCTGCTTGTCTTCGGCGAACGCTTGCTCGGCTTGTGTGCGACGAAGCTCGGCATCCGCGTAGGCTTGCGGCGCGCTCTTGGCGGCCGCTTGCACGGCAGCGCTGGCGCGCGCAGCTTCTACCTCACGCATGATCTCGGGGCGCGGCGTGGGCGCGCAGGCCATGAAAGCCAGCGACAGCGAAAACAGCGCGCATAGCGCGCTCGGGGCGCGACGCATCATTGCTTGACCCCGGGCTGGCTGGGCTTGACCTGGCTCTTCGTCGGCGCGCTCTTGCCCGACTCTTTCGCGGGCTTCTGGCTTTCACCTTTGCCGGCGGTGCTCGTCGTGGGGGCTCCGGCGGCGTTCTTCAAGTTCAGCTCGGCGCGTCCGCGGCGAGCGATCGTTTGCTCGATCAGCGCCTGCGTGCGCACGGCCTTTTGATCCAGCTCGGCAACGGCGCGCTGCACTTCCGAAAGCTTCTTCTCGCTCTCGGCCGTGCGCACCAGATCGTCGGCCACCTTGGCCCAGGTGAGCGCCAAGGTGTCGAGCTCCGTGGCATGCTGCAAATCGCCGGAGCTACGCGCGTTCTGCGCGCGTTGCTGCGCTGCCTTGGCCTTTTCGACTGGCGCTTTCACGAGCGCGCGCGTCTCGGGCGCGTCGAGCTTGCTGAGCAGGCTTTGGGCCTCGGCGGCTGGGTCGGGACCGGCGGCGAGCGCAGCCTGCGGAGAGCCGAACCGAGAGAGGAGCGCGAGAGTGAAGCCGAAAATTGCCGGAAGTCGGGCGCGTTTCACGAACGAACGAAGCCACGTGTGCGCGCCGCGGTCAAGGCGTCCGGCGTCAAGCTCTCGTCCCGCCCTCGGTCGCAGCAGCGCGGTGCCGGCTTTCCGCTCAACTGGCGCGACAGCGAGAGTCTCTCGGGTTATAGGGGGACGCGGAGGATCGGACTGACCATGACGACGCGCATTCGGGCGAGCTGGGACGAATACTTCATGGCCATTGCACGTGTGGTCGCGACGCGCTCGACCTGCGACCGAAAGCACGTCGGCGCGGTGATCGTGCGCGAGAAGATGATCCTGACCACCGGCTACAACGGCTCGATTCGCGGTCTCGGTCATTGCGACGACGAGGGCCATCTGATGGAAGATGGTCATTGCGTACGCACCGTGCATGCCGAGGCAAACGCCCTGGTGCAAGCGGCGCGCAACGGAGTCCGCGTGGAGGGCGGCGATATTTACGTCACCGCGTCGCCCTGCTTCGGCTGCTACAAACTGATCGCGAACAGCGGGCTGTCGCGCATCGTGTTCGGCGAATTCTATCGCGATATGCGCATCTTCGAGCTGAGCGAGAAGCTCGGCATCAAGCTCGATCACCTGCCGATCGAAGGCGTGCCGCGCGAAGCGGCGGCCGCGCCTCCGATTTGAAGGACTGCTAGTTGAGCGTGGCCGCCGCCAGCGTCGCACCCCCCGAGCTGGCGCTGGGACTCAGCACCGCTTGCGCGTTGACGGTCGGGGTGCCTCCTGCCGCCAAGATTCGGATGGTGCCGGTAGCGCCACCTCCACCGAGGCTCTCGGTACCCGAGCCGCAGGCGAAGGTTGCATTCGTGCCGGCGGGTGAGTCCCCGGAGCCGCCATCGCCAGCGAGTGGACTCACGAGGGAGCTGCCGGAGCCCAACGCGCGGACACTGCTCAGCTGCCCTTCCTGGCCGTCTGATGCGCCGCCTCCACCCCCGCCGTTCGCGGCCAAAGTGCCTTTTGGACGAACCTGAACGATCAGGCCTTCGAGCAAAATGCTGCCGCCGGAGCCGCCGCCGCCCGCGCCCAAGCCGCCGCCTTTGCCACCGCAGCCGCCGACATTGACGCCGCCGATGTTCGAGCCGTCGCCGATGGTCAACACCTGACCGGCGACGAGCTGGAGTGCTCCGCCACCGCCTCCACCGGCGTAACTCCCGCCGCCGCCACCACCGGAGCCACCGCGAAGCCCTGAAACGTAGGACACGCCCCCGGTGCCGCCAGGCTCTGCCGCGCTCCCGGTGTGGCAACCGGCACCGCCGTTGCCGCCCGTTTTGAAATGACCAGCGCCGGCGCCCGCTCCCGGGTTGCCTTGGATGTTGAGCACGCCGCCGCCGCCGCCGCCGGGACCGCCTCCGGTGACGCCGCTCTTTGGCGTGGGGCCGGGCATGCCACTTGCTCCGCCCGCTTTGCCACCGGGACCACTCGAGCCCACGGCGCAGAGCGCGCCGGACGAGTCCATGGGACGCCCATCGATCAGCCCGTAGACCAACAAATTCTCGTTCGTGACCAGCGCGACTGGCGCAGTACCCACCAGCTTGAGCGTTGCGCCGGCGGCGACGGTGAGCGACTGAAAGACGAAGATCCCCGTGCCGTCACTGGCTTGTCGATAGCCGATGCCCGCGTTCACTTCGAGCTGCGTCGCGACGAGATTCGCGCTGCGCGTGAGGCCTCCGGAGATGGCGCCGGTATCGGTGTTGAGCAAAATCACTCCGCTGGAAGCGGTGATCGCTTGCACGGTCGTGCTCTTCAGATCCGATGCCAAGACCGGAGCCGATGGAGTCAATGCCGCGCAGTGCGGCGTAGGCGTGGTCGTGCAGCCGCCGAGACACATGCTGGGTTGCTCGAAGCCCGAGCCGTCGCTCTTGCATTGCTTGAGGGTCGAAGGGTCGGTACACGTGTTGTTCGCCGCGGAGCACACCGCGCCACCGCCACTGCCCGCATTCGGACCACCGGCGCCGGCGCCAGCGTTGCCGCCCGCTGCGTTGCCTGCGGTCGCTCCCGCGCCTGCGGTTGCTCCGCTGTCTCCGGCGGCTCCGCCATCTCCGCTCGCTCCGCCGTCCCCGTCTCCGCTGTCTCCGCTCGCTCCGGCGTTGCCCGGCTGCATCGAGGGAACTCCGCCCGCGCCGCTGCCCGAGTGCCCCGCTTGGTTCTGGTCGCCTGACTCGCCGGCTGCGCCGCTCGAGTGTTCGGTATCGTCCGGCGCGCTCTTCTTCTTGGGCGGATCTGCCAGGCAACTGGCCATGACTACGACTGCAAGTCCGGGAATGAAATGCCAGCTTCTTGAAACCAAACGCATCGCGCTCACCAAGTCCCATCCAACTGAAGCCCACCCGCGCCTGGCGCCCAAAACGGCGTGGCGTGCCAAGAACCGGTCTTGCTCGATTCAGCTGCGCTCTTTTGCGTGACCAACAAGACCACTCCGACCGCTGCCGCAGCGCCTCCGGCGATCGCCGCTGAGATGCCGATCGCCCACGGGGTCTTGGTCGACTCGTAGGCGTCGCTATCGCCATTGTCCGAGGCCTCTTTCGAGCGATTCGCTTCAATCACCGCGAGCGTCGTTCCGCCGATCGCGACCAGCCCGCCCGCTCCGACCAAGCTCCAAGCCAGCACATTGGGGTGCCCTGACTGGCTCGATGCCGTTGCGCCGTCGGCCGCGGGCAGGTTTTTCGGCGGCTGGGCAGTGGCTTGCGGAGGAGGGGCCACCGGCGCAGGCGCGCTCGGTTCGAGCGCCGGCACGTCGATGGTCAGCGGCGGCGCGCTCTTGCCAATTTCGATCGTACTGGTCCAGCCGAGATATCCTTCGGCTTCGGCGTGCAATTCGTGCTTGCCCGGGTCCACCGGAACGGCGACGCCCCACGCGCCTGCTGCGACTTCCTCTCCGTCGCGGGTCACTCGCAACCCCGGAGTCGGCTGCGAAACGCGAATCGTCAGGCGCGACAATTTGTTCTCGATCGCCGACAGACGACGATTGGCTTCGGCTTCTTCGGGGCTGCGATTGGTCCTCTTGGCGACCGAACGCGCTTCGGTGAACTGGGTCCACGCGCTGGCGGACCGACCGAGCTTCTCGTAGCAGTCACCCAAATTGAGCAAGATCCCGACGCTCGTATACAGCTTCGAGGCCGCCTCCAACTTGGGACAGGCCTGCTCGTAGGCGCCAGACTTGAGGAGCTTCTTGCCTTCGTCGAACAGGGCGCGCGCCGCCGCTTGATCTTCGGCGTGGGCGGGGCGAGCGTTGCTCAGCAACGCGGCGCACAGCAGCCCCGCCTGCGCCAGGCCGAGCACGCGGCGCCGGCTGCGCGAACCATCGAACCGATGCGGACTACAGATCATCGTAGACATTCCTCTTGCTCGCAGGCGGAGCGGCCTCGGGGCGCCCGGGCTTTTTCGGAGCGACTGGGTGGGCGGCTTTGACACTGGGATCGGGGCGGGCACTCATCGCCGGCTTGGCGAGCTCGGCACTCGGCGCGGGAGCGTCGGTCGCTGGCGCCGCCCGAACGGCTTGCAGCGCAGTCGCAGTGGGAGCCGCTGGCTGGGTTTGGACTGCGCTGGTCACCGCGAGCGCTGCCGTCGGCGAGGCGGCCGCCGCTGGACTCGGTGCCCCGGCGCGGAGCTTCAGCCAAACGCCAACCAATACGCTCAGCAGCAGCCCGACGGCGACGACGCTGATCACGGCCGTGCCTGAACGCTTGCGAGTAGTGGTGTGTGCCCAGCCTCGCCCAGTGAGCAGAGGGTCGACGACGGTGCCTGCAACCGGTCGCACCGCAGACGGCGCGGTGCCGGGGGCGGGCGTGGCAGCCGCGGCTGGAGCGACAGCGGGCGCGCTGGCCAGAGCGGCGCTCGCCTGCGGGCCGCGCAGGATCGCCGCGGCTCGGCGTAGGCTGGGAACGGCGCGCTCTGGCGCGAAGGGCAGCAGTGAAAGTGCCAGCTCGCCAACGTCGGCGAAGCGAGCGCCCCGTTGTTTCTGGAGGCAGCGCTGCACCACGTGCGAGAGCCCCTCTGGCACGTCGCTTCGGAGAGTGTGCAAAAGAGGCGGTTGCTCGGTGGCGACTTGGATCGCCAGCGCGGCCAGATTGTCGGCCTGGAAGGGGGTGGTCCCCGCGAGTAGCTCGTGCAAGATCGTGCCGAGCGCCCAGATGTCGGTTCGACCGTCGACGCTGCGAGCAGAGGTCATTTGCTCGGGCGACATGTAGAGCGGCGATCCGAAAATCATGTCGGTGGCCGTCATCGAAAGTTCTGAGCCCGGCTCGTTGTCGGTCTTCTTCGAGATCCCGAAATCGAGCACTTTGACGCACTCGCTGCCGTCGCTGCGCACGACGAGCATCAGGTTCGCCGGCTTCAGATCGCGATGGATGATGCCGAGCGCATGCGCTTCAGCGATCGCCTCACACGCTTGCGCCAGGTAATCGACCGCGTTTTCGATGGCGAAGCGACCGTGCGCGGCCAGTGCCGCCGACAGATCTCGCCCCGCCAGGTACTCCATGACCATGTACGGCGCGCCGTCGTCCAGTTGCCCGACGTCCACCACGCGCGCCACGTGTTCGCTGCGAATCTTCGCTGCCGCCCGCGCCTCACGCAAGAAGCGGCCGCGCATTTCGGGGTTCTCGAGCGCGCTCGGCAGCAGCAGCTTGATGGCGACCAGCTCTTGCAGCTGGATGTGTCGCGCGGCCACCACCACGCCCATGCCGCCTTGACCCAAGACGCGCTCGACGCGGTATTTCCCTCCCAATACGGCGCCCGGTCCGTAATTGCTTCCTTCACCGGGCCTCATCGCCAAAGTGATATATCACGCACTCGTCGCGATGCTCGCCCCGTTTTAAGACTGGCTCTAAGGCAACGCAGTCGGGTTCATGTAATAGGCAGTGACCGCATTCTTGAATTGCCCGCCATCGGTGTCGATGTAGGTCTGATTGCCGGCACCGGTACCAAAGCACGCGCCGAGACCGCCGGCGTCGACGAATTCTTGAATGTGCGAGAAGATGTAGTGGACGCGGTTGTCGCGGTAATGCCCTGCCGTGCCGCCGGGCGTGTCACTCGGAACACCAAATGGGATTTGCCACCAAAGCATGGGGCGTCCGACGCCGCTGGTGATCGCTTTGGCCCATGCCAGATACTCGTGAAAGTTGGGGCTCTTGGTGTTCGTCTCATCCCAATAGAAGCTGCCCCCGCGCATGCAGTTGGGATCGACCGCGGCTTCGAAACAGCCAGCGTCGCGGTCGAGCAGGTCCGCGATCACGACGTCCGCCGTATCGGCACCGACCTTCTTGAAGAAGGTCGCGATTGCGTTCGGATCACCGGAGGCCCACTGCGAAGCGTGAAAGCCGAGGATCGCTTTGGGCGCATACATGCGGGCGAACTTCACATGGCAATGCCCCATCCCGATCAGATCATCGCTCAGATCCGCGCACTCGGGCACGTTGGCCGTCAAGTTCACTTTCATCGAGCTGGGGTCTTCGTGCGATTGCTGCTCTGCATAGGCCCAAAAATCTGGCTCGAGATGCACCACTGACGGTTTGTCGAACTTCGCGAGGTGCTGATAGAGCAGCTTCATGTCAGCCCAATAGGATTTTTGATACGAGTCGTCGGTGAGTCCTTTGAGATTGCCATCGCCGAGCGCCCTCATGCCGTAGACAGTGAACATCGGCACCACGCCCGCCTTGTCCGCCGAGTCGGTCAGGTAGTCCACGAAAGCGCCGTCCGGATCCCAGTCTTTCCAGCTCTTCCAGACGCCATTTTCCACGGACGCCACCAGGTACGCGTAATGGAGGTCGAGGGTCTGCCCGAGGGTGTACGCGCCATCTTTGCTGTGATCGTTATTGAGATCGTTGCCCATGCCGATCAAGAAGTTTGCTGGTCGCCCGAGCTTACGCGCGACATCAGCAGCCGTGCTCGTGCCGCTCGCAGCGTTGCCCGCCCCGCCCGAGTGGCCGCTCGCTCCGCCTTTCCCAGCGCCGCTCGGGCCGCTGCTGTTCGAGCCGCCGCTACCATCCGGATCGCCGCCATTGCCCCAATTGCTGCCAGCCTCCGGACTGCCGCCGCTACCGGGGTTTGCCCCGCCCGTGCTCGGCCCGTGGCCGGCCGCAGCGTTGCTGCTCGGAGTCGAGGAGCCGCAGTTCAGACAGAGCCCGAACGTTGCGCCCGCCATCAGGCACTGAGACAATCGAATCATTGCTTTCCCTCAATAAGTAAAAAACGACGCGAGCGAACGAGCGAACGAAAGAGACGAAGCGAAAGTCAGCCGATGCGCCGCCCACGCAAACGCGCCAGCAACGCTTCGCGATTCGTCGGAGCTGCTACGAGCTTGGCACTGGTCTTCTGGTGAATGCCGCTCGCCTCATCCGCTTCGTGGTGATCGTTGCTGGGCTGCTGCGGGCTGGGCGCCTGTAGCGGCGCGCTCTCCGTTCGCACGTCGAGCGCAGGCGGCGCGACGGGCGCCACGCCCGGCACGGCCTCGAGCACGGGCGCGGCCGCAGGCGTGCCGTTCACGGCGCGGTCGATGAATGCCTTGGTCGCGGCGCCGAAGCGACGGAAGCGCACGCGGAGCCCACCGGGCTGGTCGCCGTGCGGCTCGACATGAGCCACGACTTTGGCCTCTGCTCGAATTGGCTTTTGTCCGTTGTCGAGCGTGACGTCGAAAATGACCGCGGTGTCGATGGGCAGCGCAGGTTGATCGATGAGCAGCATCGACTTGGCTTCGATGCTGAAGCGCTCGCGCGCGATGTACTCTTCCTCGCTCGCGTACGGGCGATGAATGTGGATGACGATCGGACTCGACAACACGAACCTCCCGGACGAAAGGCTGAGGGATGATCTGAGTATACGTGTTTTCTGCCGCAACTCACGCGGTTTAGTAAAGTCTGTCTTCCGCATTCGAGCGCATTCGAGCATTCCAGCCCTGCGAGCGCTCGGCCTCTCGGGAGAGCGTCCGGCGGCTTGGTCGCTGCCGCTTCTGCCCGCTGAGTGGGAGCAGGTGCGAGCTTTTCCGCACGAGAATTAGGCTCGAAAAAGCAGCGATTGACAGCACGGAGGCTCGCGCAGATATCGGCGCGGCATGGCCATACCGTCCCGCCCGAGCAAAATCCTCGTCATTGGTTCCGGCGGTCGCGAACACGCACTCGCGACGCGCCTGCTCGCGAGTGCGAGCGTGTGTGAAGTGGTTGTCACGCCGGGCAATGCCGGCACCACACACTCTCTCATTCCGGGCAAGGTGATGCGTTCCGTGCCTGGTGACCCGCTCGCCGTCGCCGCGCAGGAATGGCCGGATCTGATCGTGATTGGGCCGGAGGTGCCGCTGTGCGATGGCCTTTCCGATCGCTTGAGCGACGCGGGGCATGTCGTTTTCGGTCCGACTCGCTTGGCCGCCCAGCTCGAGGGGTCCAAGGCCTTCATGAAGCGCTTTGCGGCTCGCTACGGGATCCCGACGGGTCGATTCCAGGTCGTGACCACTGAAGAGGAGGCAGAGCGCGCGATCCGGGAATTCGCTGAAGCGCCCGTGGTCAAGGCCGACGGGCTCGCTGCAGGGAAAGGTGTGGTCGTCGCCGACACGCACGCCCAAGCGCTCGAAGCGGCGCGCGCGATGCTCAGCGGTGCGGCCTTCGGGGCCGCGGGTCGGACCGTGGTGATCGAGGAGCGCGTCTCGGGGGCTGAAGCGAGCATGCACGCCATTTGCGATGGCGAGCGCTTCGTGCTGCTGCCTGCTGCTCAGGACCACAAGCGGATCTTCGACGGCGATCGCGGACCCAATACCGGTGGCATGGGGACCTATGCGCCGGCGCCGCTCGTGACCGCAGAGCTTCAGGAGCGCATTCGCCACGAGATTTTCGAGCGCGCGCTGCGCGGCATGGTCGAAGACGGCCACCCGTTTCGCGGAGTCTTGTTCGCGGGCTTGATGATCAGCGAGACGTCGGAGATCTCGCTGCTCGAGTTCAACGTGCGCTTCGGTGACCCCGAGACGCAAGTGCTGATGGCCGTGCTCGATGGCGATCTGGCTGAAGCGCTCGCTGCTGCAGCGCGTGGCGAGCTCCGCCCGGAGTTGCTGCAGGTTTCACCGGATCACGCGCTATGCATCGTGCTCGCCGCTGCCGGCTACCCGGAAGGGCCTCGCACCGGGGACGTCATCACTGGTTTGGACACCGCAGCTGCTGTCCCGGGCGTGCAGGTTTTTCACGCAGGGACCAGCCTGCGCGACGGCCAAGTGGTCAGCTCCGGGGGGCGGGTGCTCGGTGTGACCGCGCGCGGCGCCACGCTGCGCGAAGCCCACGCGCGCGCGTACCAAGCAGCGGAGTCGATCGCCTTCGAGGGTCGTCAGTTTCGTCGCGATATCGGCGCGCGCGCGCTGGGGACCCGCCAATGACGCCCGTGAACGACGAGCGCGCGCTCGCGATCGCGCTCGACCAACTCGCCGCTGGTAAAGTCGTAGCCGCCGCTACCGAATCCTTTTTCGGATTCTTGGCAGACATCGAAAACCCGAGCGCGGTCGAAGCGTTGTTCGCGCTCAAGCCGCGGGGCGCCGACAAAGGCGTGCCGACGATCTTGCCCTCGCGCTCGGCCTGGGCCGCGCTCGTCGCGGGTCCGATTCCGCGCTTGGCGGAGGCCTTTGCCGATGCGCATTGGCCGGGCGGGCTGAGCATTGCGCTGCCGGCCGCGCCCGGCGTTCCAGCCCGGGTCGCGCTCGACGGATCGCTGGCAGTGCGCCTACCCGGCGCGTCGGCGGCAGCAGAGCTCGCACGGCGCTTCGGTCGCCCGCTGAGTGCGACCAGCGCCAATCTGCCCGGCGCGCCGCCCGCGACGCGAGCCAGCGCGGTCGAAGCCGCATTCGAGGGAGCCATCGCGCAAGGCGCCCTGCTCGTGCTCGCGGGCGAAAGCCCGGGTGGCGCTCCGTCCACGGTGGTTCGCGTCAGCGAACACGACTACGCAGTCGCGCGCGTCGGAGCAGTGCCGCTGTCTGCGCTCGAGCTGATCGCAAAAACACAGAGTCACTCTGCTTGACGCGATGCATTGCTGGCGCTAGCTCGTCTGCGGCGGGTTCGGCCGCCGGAGGATCATGGCTCGAGTCATCAATTTCAATCCAGGCCCTGCAGCGCTGCCGCTCGGCGCTCTAGAACGCGCACAAAAAGAGCTGCTCGACATCGGCGGCAGCGGCATGAGCGTGATGGAGCACAGCCATCGCGGTAAATTGTACGAGGCCATTCACGACGAAGCCATTGCGCTGCTCAAAGAGTTGATGGCCATTCCGGACAACTACGACGTTCTGTTCTTGCAGGGCGGCGCCAGCCAGCAGTTCGCCGTCGTACCGATGAACCTGCTCCCGCCGGGCAAGAGCGCGGACTACGTCTTGACCGGTGGTTGGTCGCAAAAGGCTTACAAAGAAGCCAAGGTCGTCGGTAACGCGCGCATCGCTTGCAGCACCGAGAAGGACAAGAAGTTCACTCGCATCCCGAAGCAGAGCGAGCTCGAGCTGGATCCGAACGCAGCCTACGTTCACATCACCAGCAACAACACACTGTTCGGCACGCAATGGCATGATTTCCCGGACACGGGCGCGGTGCCCTTGGTCGCGGACATGTCCAGCGACATCGCCTGGCGTCCGATCGACGTCTCCAAGTTCGGTCTGATTTATGCCGGCGCACAGAAGAACCTCGGCCCGAGCGGGCTCGTGGTCGTGATCGTGCGCAAAGACTTGGTGGAGACGGGCCGCAAGGACATCCCCGTGATCTTCCAGTACCGCACCCAGGCCGAGAACAACTCGATGTACAACACGCCGTCCACGTTCTCGGTGTACATGCTGCGGAACGTCCTGGCCGAGCTGAAAGAAAGTGGCGGCCTGAGCGCCATCGAAAATGTCAACCGTGAAAAGGCCGCGCTGCTGTACAGCGCGATCGATTCGCGGCCCGGCGTATTCACCTGCCCCGTAGAGAGAGAGTCTCGCTCCACGATGAACGTGGTCTTCACGCTGGCGAGCGAAGAGCTCGGCGCCGAGTTCTTGAGCGAGGCCAAGAAGTTGAAGATGGAGGGCCTGAAAGGCCATCGCTCCGTGGGCGGCATGCGCGCTTCGATCTACAACGCGGTTTCGCTGGAAAGCGTCGCCGCGCTCGCGGACTTCATCAGGAAGTTCAAGTCCTGAGCGCTTTCGGCGACGAGGCGGCGGCCGCTCCAAGGCCGCCGAGTCTCGCGTTGATACGGCCGGCCATGCGGCAAAGGCGGCAAAGGCGGCAAAGGCGGCAAAGGCTACAAGATGAGCGCGTGTTGGCGGCCGTGCGCGGCCCGCGTACACGATAATCACGCTCGAGCGAAAAAAAGGCTGTAGCGCCGCTTTGACGCCCGAGTGCGGTGCGGGTTATTCTGAGGATTCCGTTCTCGACCCCAGCTCACTATGGCATCGGCACGATTCCGCCTCCGCTTCCTGCTCCAAGAGATCGATTTGCCGCAGGGCGATACGATCATCGGCCGCAGTGCGACGTGCCAAGTGACGATTGAAGATCCCTTGGTTTCGCGCGAGCACGCGCGCATCCGTATCCTGGGTGAACGTGCCACGATCGAGGATCTCGGGTCGCGCAATGGCGTGCAGGTCGGGGGCAACCCGCTGCACGGCGTGCACGTGCTGCGCGATGGCGAGCGCGTGCGCATCGGCACGCAAGAAATGGTGTTTTGCTCGGGCACTCCCGCCGGCCCGGCACTCGGCACCCGCACCACGGGCTTCATCTGTCATTGTTCGGAGTGCGGGCACCCATACCCGCTGGAGTCGGTGGAGTGTCCCGCGTGCGGCTCCAGTGATCGCAACGAAGAAGACACGCTTGCCGGTGTGCCCGGCTCGTCGCGCGACTGGGGCCTGGATCTGGTGGTAGATGCCCTGCGCCGCGCGCAGTCACTCGGCCGCTTCGACGATCTGGAGCGCATCTTGTCTCACGCGCGCCTCGGCATCGAACAGAGGATCGCCAACGGTTTACCGTTGGAACGGCCAATGTTGGACGCGGTGGCCGACGCCGCCGCCTCGTACGCCGCGACTCGGCGTGAAGCGACCTGGGGCCAGTGGCTGCTGTCCGTATACGCGTCGTTGGGTGGGGTGCCGCCACGGGCGGTCGGGCGCCGCTTGATCACCTTACCACCGCTGGAGCGCACCTCGCTCGCCGCTGCCGCGCGGCGCGTGGTCGAGAGCGTGAGTTCGCGTGGTGGTCCGCGCAGCGAAGATCGCGAGAGCTTTGCCGGCATCGAAGCCCTAGGCAACTCGGAGCCGGTGGGCGCGTGAGGCATTCGCTTCGCTACAACGATCACGACATCGATCTTCCACCCGGAGAGTTCGTGATCGGTCGAGCTGCGAGTTGCCAACTGTCGCTCGACGACCCGCTCGTGTCTCGGACTCACGCGACGCTCACCGTGACCCCCGAAGCGGTGATAGTGGCCGATCTCGGCAGCCGAAACGGCGTACGCGTCAATAGTGATCGCATCGACGGCAAACGCTCGCTGTCGCACGGCGATCAGATCTCGATTGGCAGTCAGGACATGACCTTGCTCTCGCGCCGCGAGCTGGTGGCCGACACGCTGATCCAAGCGCCCGGCGAGCGTGCGTCGAGCTTCGGTTTGCTGGGGATCTTGGCGGACAAGGCGCTGGCCATGGGTCGCGGTGACGAAGCCGAAAAGTTGCTCGGCGAACAGCTCGAGCAGTTGCTGGGCGATGCTCAGCGTGGCGCTGCGGTCGCGGGCGAAGCGCTGCAACGGGCCTCGAATTACGCACTCAAGTTGGCGCTGGCCACGAGCAACGGTCGCTGGGTTGACTACATCTTTCGCTTGCACCTAGCTCTGGGGCGGATGTGTGCCGCCCACGTAGTGGATGAGCTTTACACCGTGTCGCGTAAGGTAAAAGCCGTGAATCTGCCAGTTTTGCGGGAGTACCTTCAGTTGCAACGCGATCAGTCCCAGAGCCTTGGGCCGGCCGACCGCTTCCTGCTCAGCCGACTCGAGGGGCTCGAGCGGCTCGCCGCTGCGAAATAGAATCACCGGCTCGACGGCTTTCGACAGTCACGCTAGCTTTAGCGGGATTGGATTCCGATCAGAATTCTCGCCGCACGATGCCGCGTATGGATCAAGCTCAGGAGGCGACGCGCAGCGCGCAACGCTTCTGGCTCGAGTACCAAGGGCGAACTTTCGAGCTGCGCCCGGGTGAAATACTGATTGGGCGAAGCTCGAATTGCCACCTCGTGCTGGACGATGGCCTGGTGTCGCGCAAGCACGCGCAGATCATCGTGACGGACGAGCAGGCGAGCGTCGAGGATTTCGGGAGCGCCAACGGCGTGTTCGTCAACAACAAGCGGGTCAATGGCAGTGAACCATTGAAGGCCGGCGATCAGCTGCAGATCGGCAAGCAGCAATTCATGGTCTGCGCGCTCGCGCGCCCCGTCGTGCCGATTCCGATGGAGCGGCGGATGGCCGAGACCCTGCACGGCATGCGCATGCAGAGCGACTCGCCGCAAGAGCCGATCTCCGATGCTCGCCCCGACACCAAGGTGGAGCTCAAACAGCCAGAGGTAGAGGCCACGCAGCGTGCCGAGGCCCTGGAGTTACTCGGTGGGGTCGCCGACAAAGTCCTGGCTCTGGGCCGCGGTGAGGAGGCGGAGCGCGTGCTTTCGACGGCGCTGAACAACGTGCTGGCCGAGGTCAGGCGAGGGCGCGAGCCGGCGGCGCGCGTCATCAACAAGGCCGCGACCTATGCCGGCAAGCTCGCCGAGGCGACCGCTCACGGCAAATGGCTCGACTACACGATCGAGCTGTACGCCTCGCTGCGTCGCCCGATGCCGATCGAGTTCGTGGATCAGATGTACGCGGTGCTGCGGCGTGTCGACGCGGTCAACCTGCCCGCGCTCAGGGCTTACCTTTCGGTGTTGCACGCGCAGACTCAGGCGTTCGCCCCGAACGAGCGCTTTGCGATTCAGCGGCTCGAAGGGCTCGAGCGTCTGGTCGCGCTGAAGTAGGCGCGCTCGGGCGCGCTGACTGCGGCGCTGGCGCCGCGCCCGCCTTGGGCCGCGAGCTCGCGCGTGTCTTGGCCGGCGTATCGTCCAAGGCGAGCCACAATGCGGCAGCCTCGCCGATCGCGTCGCGCAGCTCGGGATCTTCGATCCGCTCGAGTTCGGTGTTGAGCGCGTTGGGCAGGGCAGCCTTGCGGTACGCCGGCGCTCGCGCTGCGGGATCGCGTGGCCGCGCCGCAATCTCTTTGACGCGGAAGCGCAGCCTGTCGACCTTGATGCCCTTGGCCACGAGCCGGCCCACAATCTCCTTCTCGAACAAGGACAGCTCTTGAGCCCAGCTCGAGGTGGCCACGTGCACCGTCAGCTCCCGGCCGCGCATGCTACCGGGCTCGGTGCGCGCGGCGATCCGCTCGCCCACGAGCTGGCGCCACTGCTCGTGATCGATGGCGATCCCGGCGTAGCGCGCTGCGGCGTCTCGCGAGCTCGCGAGCAACGAGCCGAGCGCGACGGGCTTGTTGCGCTGGGGGCCGCTCACTGTACGAGCTCGCTTCTGCCCGTGGCCTGGATTCAGTTCCCGGGCGCGTTGAGTTCCGCGTCTTGTCCCGGAAACCAGCGGCTTGCGATGCGGATGGCGTTGGTCGCGGCGCCCAGCCGGAGATTGTCGGCGACCATGGTCAGACACACGCTCTTGCCGCTCGCGTCACGCGCGTCACGGCGCAGGCGGCCGACGAGCGCACGATCGCGATCTTGCACGCACGACAGCGAGCTCAACCCTTCACCCGTCGAGCCCGCGAAGAAGCGCACGAAAGGCGTCTGCTTCGCGTCGGCGAGAACGGCTTCGATCTCGCGCAACTCGGGCGCGCGCGAACCAGAGAACGTGATCCAGGCGTTGAGGTAATGGCCGACCGCAACGGCCACGCGGCAACACTGCGCGGAGACCGCGAAGTCCGGAAAATCCAAAATCTTGCGACTCTCTTGCACGAGCTTGCGCTCCTCGGCGCTGAACCCGCTTTCGTCCGTCTTGCCGTTGTGAGGCACGGTATTGCCGGCATAGTGAGTGACGTTGAAACCGTGGCCGAAGCGGTTCGGGTCCGCGTAGCCGGACTTCGATTCGGCCAGGAACTCATCGAGCGGACCGATGCCTGCGCCGCTGACGGCCTGATAGGTGCTGACCGTGGCCGAGGCCAAGCCGAACGCGCGCTTCAACGGGCCAGTCGCGAGTGCGAACGGGATGGTGGTGCAGTTGGGATTGGCGACGAGGCGTACCTTGTCGGTCACCTCCTTACAATTCACGCCGCCGACGACGAGCGGCACTGTTGCATCGAGGCGATAGGTGTTGCTTTTATCCACCACTCGATAACCGAGTTCGAGCAGACGCGGCACGTAACGTTGGCTATGATCGTCGTCGAGAGCGACGAGCGCCAGCTCTCCGCGCGGGGCATCATTGCCCTCGAGTTGAGGGGCGCCGCGCACCTTGTACGATTTGCCGGCATGCTCGAGTGTCTGATCGCGACTCGCGAACAGTGACAGTTCCGCGCCCGGCCAAGCGCGCTGTACCAAATCCAGACTTTCACGGCCGACGAGCCCGGTTGCACCAAGAATACAGATACGCATGGCGCGGCTCATATCATGTAACGAGCCGCCCTGCCGCCAGAACCGTTGAGGGGCGAGGATGACCGCAAATTTTGGCTCCAAGCGAGGCTCTTCTGGGCAGAATGTGCGCGCCCAGGTTCGTTCGTGCGCTGGTGCACCACCTATCTCGCGACAACCCTTTAGAGAATCTTGGGTCGGACGTTCGTGCGCGCTGATGCCCCCCATTCTCTCGCGACGATTTCTGAGCGCGCTGTGCTTGCTGTCCGTGGTGGCTCTGGTGCGCTGTGGAGGCAGCCCGCAGGTCTCCAATTCGGGCACATCGATCGACACGCCGGACGCAGCATCGGGCGGGGCTCCTCCAGTGGGGAGCGGTGGCTCGTGGTCGCTCTCGACCGGCGATGCTCCGAACGGAGACGGTGGCTGTAGCGGCGCTGACTGCGGTGAGGCGGGCGCGCCCAGCGAGCCCGAGGACGTGTGTGGCGACGGCGTGCTGGGCAAGAGCGAAGAGTGCGACGACGGCAACGCGAAGCCGGGCGACGGCTGTTCCGGCAAGTGTACGATTGATCCTGGTTACGACTGCCCAGTTGCCGGCAAAGAATGCGTGCTCAACGCCAACGAGGTTTGTGGCGACGGCAAGAAGGGCATGCACGAAGCGTGCGACGACGGGAACGCGCAGAACCAAGATGGCTGCAGCTCGACCTGCGAAATCGAAGATGGTTACACCTGTGATCCGGGAACCGGCCAGTGTACGCCGATCGAGACGCCCGCGGTGTGCGGCAATGGCCAGGTCGAGAGCCAAGAGAGCTGCGACGACGGCAACACCACCGCCAACGACGGCTGTAGCGCCAGCTGCGAGACGGAAGCTGGCTTCGACTGTCTGAGCGCCGGTCAGCCCTGTGAGCCCGCGGCCTATTGTGGCGACGGCATCTTGCAAGTGCAGATGGGCGAAGACTGTGACGACGGCAATCGCAAGCCGGGCGATGGCTGCAATTCCTCGTGCTTCACCGAGGCGGGTTACCTGTGCGCTTCTGGCTCTTGCACCAAAGTCTGGGTTTGCGGCAACGGTAAGGTGGATCCGCACGAGGCCTGCGACGACGGCAACACCACGGCCAGCGACGGTTGTTCGGCCAGCTGCAGTGTCGAACCCGGTTACATCTGTCCCAAGGATCCCGTGACCGGTCAGGGCGGCCAATGCACGACCGCCCCCAAGGCGGTGTGTCCGAACGCCATCGTCGAAAACGGCGAGGCCTGCGACGATGGCAACGCGACGGACGGCGACGGTTGCACGGGCTGCCAGATCGATCCCGGCTATTCTTGCGCGACCGCGGGCGTGGCTTGCACGCAGAACGAGCGCTGCGGCGACGGCAACGTCGATCTCGACCTGCAAGAGCAGTGCGACGACAAGAACACCACCGCCGGCGACGGTTGTGGTCCGCTGTGCAAGATCGAAGCGAATTACACCTGTCCGACCGCCGGCCA
>DASSMT010000484.1:0-9483 GCA_035688655.1 Polyangiaceae bacterium
TGGACGCTTCGTGCGCCGTATTCAAAGGCGACAAAGTGGGCCTGGTCGGGCCCAATGGCGCCGGCAAGTCGACCATCTTCCGCTTGATCGTCAAGGAAGAGTCGCCGGACAACGGTCAAGTCGCGATCGATCGCGGCACGACCATCGGTTACTTCAGCCAAGACGTCGGTGAGATGAGCGGCCAGAGCGTGGTCGCGGCCACGCTGGACGGCGCGGGTCCGGTGTCGACCGTGGCCGCGCGCTTGCGCGAGCTCGAGGCAAAGCTCGCGGACCCCGCGCTGCTCGATCAGATGGAAGCATTGATCGAAGAGTTCGGAGAAGTGCAGGGCCGCTTCGAGGAGCTCGGCGGCTACGCCTTGGAGGCCAAGGCGCGCGAGATCTTGGCCGGTCTCGGCTTCGCCCAAGAAACCATGGATGCCGACGTCGGTACGCTGTCCGGCGGTTGGAAGATGCGCGTGGCGCTCGCGCGCATCTTGCTGATGCGGCCCGATGCGATGCTGCTCGACGAGCCCACCAACCACTTGGATCTGGAGTCGATCCTGTGGCTCGAGAATTTCCTGAAATCGTTCGACGGCGCGCTGATCATGACCTCCCACGATCGCGAGTTCATGAACCGCATCGTGAGCAAGATCGTGGAAATTGAAGCTGGCGAGCTCAGCACTTTCACGGGTGATTATGAGTTCTATCAGCGCCAGCGCGCGCTCTTGGACGCGCAGCAGGAGAGCGCCTTCGAGCGGCAGCAGGCCATGCTGGCCAAGGAAGAGGCCTTCATCGCTCGCTTCAAGGCGCGCGCCAGTCATGCGGCTCAAGTGCAGTCGCGCGTGAAGAAGATCGACAAAATCGAGCGCGTCGAGCCGCCGCGTCGGCGCGAAAAGCTCAGCTTCGATTTTCAGAAAGCCCCGCGCTCGGGCGACGACGTTGCCAGCTTGGACGGCGTGCACAAGGCCTACGGCAAGCGGGTGATCTACGACGGTCTGGATTTGCTGATCCGGCGCAGCGAGCGCTGGTGCGTCATGGGTGTGAACGGTGCCGGCAAATCCACGCTACTCAAGCTGATCGCGGGCGCCACCGAAGCCGACGCGGGGCGGGTCACGGTCGGCAGCAGCGTGAAGATGGGCTACTTCGCCCAGCACTCGATGGAGCTGCTGCGGGCCGAGGACACCGTGTGGCAGACTTTGGAGAGCAGATTCCCGCATGCATCGATCGGCTCGCTGCGCACGCTCGGTGGCGTGTTCGGCTTCTCCGGCGACGACATCGAGAAGCCCTGCCGCATTCTCTCCGGCGGCGAAAAGGCGCGTTTGGTCCTCGCGCAAATGCTCTACGATCCACCGAACTTCCTGGTGCTCGACGAGCCCACCAATCACTTGGACATCGGCACGAAAGAAATGCTGATCGAAGCCTTGTCCAACTACGAAGGCACGATGCTGTTCGTCTCCCACGATCGCCACTTCCTGAAGGCGCTCTCGAACCGCGTGCTGGAAGTCAGCCCCGAGGGCGTGCGCAAATACGGCGGCGGCTACTCTGAATACGTGAGCGAAACCGGCCAAGAGGCGCCGGGCGTCCACACCTAATCGGTCTTCGAGAGTGGGGCGCTCACGATCCAGCAACGCACCTCCGAGCGCGCGCTGTTCTCGGCGCATTGCGGCACGCGGCAGGGCTCGATCGTAACGTCGGGATCGCGACGCGAACGCGCCGGGGCGCGACGCGAACGCGCCGGGGCGCGACGCGAGCGCGAAGTGGAGTCGCCCCCGGTCAGCGGCGAGCTTATCCGGGAAAGTGCCTTGTCCGTTCGTGCCGGGTAGACAGCATTTCCGGACAAGGGGAGCGGGGAGTCACACGCTGCGCCCTGCGCAGCCCGGGCCGGACGCGGGTGCGAATAGACTTCTCTATTCGCAATCCGGCGCGCGTGCGGGACGCGGGTGCAAATAGACTTGTCTATTCGCAATCCGGCGCGCGTGCGGGACACGGGTGCAAATAGAAGGCATTCGAGCTGAACAGCACTTCCACACAACGGGTTGCGCAATGTGATACGCACTGTGCCGCGCTCAGTCCAACCAGCACGCGCTGGCGCAATCGGTCAGCAACAATGCGTGCTCCGAGGTGCGATGCTGGGTAGCGACCGCCCCCTCTCTCGCGAGCGGTCACGCCGCGACGGTCGTGCGCTTCAGCCGTCGAGCAGGGCTTCGGCTTCGATCTCGACCAGCATGGCCGGATCGACTAGGCGACGCACTTCCACCAGGGTCGTGGCCGGGCGAACGTCGTGGAAGAACTCGCCGTGGGCTCGGCCGACCTTCTCCCAATCATCGATGTTGGTGACGTAGATGCGCGTGCGGACGACGTGCTCGATGCGGGCGCCTGCGCGCTCGAGTGCCCACGCGATGTTGCGTAGCGCTTGAGCGGTTTGCAACGCTGCATCACCGGGAGCGGCGATCGAGCCGTCTTCTTTGGTCGCGGTGGTTCCCGAGACATGAATCGTATTGCCCACTCGGACGGCGCGCGAGTAGCCGACGACGGGTTCGTACTTCGTACCACTGGAAATATACCTACGATTCATGCCCGCGATTGTAGCTGCACTGTTTCGACATTGCCACCGCAGATTCGCCACAGAAAGTTGCGATTTCGGGACTGTTTCAACAAAAACCGCAGTAAAATCGGGCTGTTCGCGGTTTTAACACCGGAAACATTTGAAACAATCGAACGCTCTCGTCCTGCAAGGGCGGAATCGCCGTCGTTTGCGTCGTTCGTGGTTTACTGCGCGTCCTCGTGAGCCAGCCATTTCGTCCCGATCGTCCGAGCCTGGCCCCTCGCTGGCGCTTCGTGCGCGGCACGGAGAAACCGCGGGGCGTCGTCTGGTTCGGCGTGCGCACCTTTTCCGGCCACTTGCGGCATCTCGCTTCGGTCGCGATCGCCACCGACAACGTCGATTCGCGCGATTGGATGACCGCGGACGATCCGCTCGAATTGAAGGCGCGCGTGGCGCAAGTGCTTGGCGGAAGCGCCGCTGACGAGTGCCTGGTCGATGCGCTGGGTCGCGACTTGTGGCTCGATTTCGTGGCTGACACCGGCGACGACGTGGCGGTGAGCCGCGCCGTCGCGCGCCTGGTCTTTGCGGAGTACGAGTTACCCGATCCCGATCTCGAGGGTTCGTTCCTGACTGCGCCGCGCGGCGAGATCCTGCTCTTCGGCGGCGACACGGCGTACCCGGTCGCGACCGCGCAGGAGATCACCAATCGCGTGATCGTGCCGTTCAATCAGGTGTTGCAGACGCTGCCGCCGGGTCCCCCGCGTGTGCTGCTCGGTGTCCCGGGCAACCACGATTGGTACGACGGGCTCGATGGCTTTGCGCGCATGTTCCGCCGCACCGCCGAAGACGAAGAAGGCGTGGCGCGGCCCAGCGTGGTTCGCATTTCGCAGCGGATGATCGAGCACTATGCGGAGTGGGCGCGTCAGTTCGTGCGCGGCGGCACGATCGAGAAACCGAGGACTTTGGCGCTGACCGGTTATCAACCCGTGCAGAGCGCGAGCTATTTTGCGTTGCCACTCACTTCTCGACTGCACCTGTTCGCGGTGGACCGGCAACTGAGCAACCTCGACTCGCGCCAGGTTCGCTACTTCGACACTTGGCGCGCGCAGGCGCCGGGCGCGAGCCAATTGCTGCTCTTGCCGGATCCTTTGTTTGCGTTTGGCGAGCCCAGCCGCACCGGCACGGCCATGGTCGAGGCCTTGAAGCTGGACCTGGAGAGCGCGCCGCACTTTTTGCTTTCGGGCGACGTGCATCATTACGAGCGAATCGAGCACGGCGCTGCCCTGCATCTGACCGCCGGCGGCGGCGGCGCGTTCCTGCATCCGGCGCCGCTTCGCCGCAAGCAGCGCCTGCGCGCTACGGTCGAGTGGCCCACGGCCCTGCAATGTCGGCTGCTCTTGCTGCAAGTGCCGTGGAAGGTGATGCGGGGAAACTCCGGGTTCTTGCCGCACATTGCGCTCGGGCTCTTGTTTTTGCCGGCAATGAACTTCGCCCTGAATCACTTCGAGCAGTTCGGCTACATCCTGTCCGCGCCGATCGTGATCACTCTGCTCACGACCTTCATCTATTCGCTGATCGGCGATGTGCGCAAAGGCGGCATCGTGGTCGTGGGGCTTGCGTTCGGCGCGGGCTTGTTGACCGCTACGATCCCGGTTTTCGCGTCGATCATCTTGATCGCCGCGGCGGTCAGCGCCCACGTCACAATGCCGTTGTGGCTGATCGCGGTGCTGACGTTTGCGGTGGCGGTCTTCTGCGGCGCGTTCGTGTTCGGCGCGTTCTTGGCGCTGCTCACTTTGCTGGGCCTGGAAGAGACGCAGGCCTTCACTGCGCTCGATCACCCCGGGTTCAAACATTTCGTCCGACTACGCGTGCGCAAGGACGGTTCGGCCGTGGACTTTTGGTGCTTGGGTTTGACCGACCCACTAGCGACCGACGCGAAGCCCGAGTTGGTCGACGCCGGCAGCTTCAAGCTCGATCGCTAACCGCCAATGCTCACTTGCCCTCACTCGCATCGTCCCAGACCATACCGACGACGTCGCTGGTATCGGCGGCTGCGCGCATGGCCATGAAGGCGCCTTTTGGCAGCAGATCGGGCTTGCGCACTTCTCCGCCATCTTTCAGCGCTACCCAAATCGGTGATCGCCTGCGCCGGATCTGCGCGTAGAGCACGAGCACCCGTGGCCGAGTGCGCGGACTGGCCCAGAGATCGAAGGCGAACGCCTCGTCGTGCTTGTAGAAGCTTTCGAGCGCGGCGCGCGCGTCGTCCAGCGCCTTGCCTTCGACCTTGCCGTCGCCCTGCACTCCGCCTTTGACCTTGACCAGGTCGCGCCAGGCGACCTCCACCGCGTTCTCGAGCACGCGATGCGCGCTTCGGCGCGCGGCAGCGGTGCGCAAGCGAACCCGTTCGCGCGTCAGATAAGACACGATCGGATCCCGGTGGCTCAGCACGCGGCTCAAGGCGTAGCAGGTCGAGAGCGCGCCCACGAGCAAGATGATGAGCAGTCGTCGACGGCGGAAGCTATTGTGGTACCAAACGACGGTCGTGGCGATCGGCATCAGCAGCGAGAGCACGAGCAAAGTCTCGACGCCGAGCGTGAGCAGCACTGCCGGTAGGAAATCCCGGAAGCCGAGCTGCGGGCGCCAGACGCTGAAGTATTGCCACGCGAGCGACCCGAGCAGGATCAAAAAGCCGCTCAACGTGTAGCCGCGGAACATCCAAAATTCGCGGCGCGCCTCGCGATTGGCCAGCCAATACGGGAAGAGCAGCGGGTAGGCCACGTAGTAGGCGAAGCGGCGCGGCCTGCGCTCGCGATAGTAGCTCTCGAACGCCAGCGCCTCGCGCAGGAAGAACGCGATCGGACGAAAGCGCGCCGCTCTGCGTCGCGGCGCTTCGCCCAAGAGGAACACCGACAGTGCGAGGCCCACGTCGATCAGCGCGCCACGCACCGGGAACAGCTCCGCCAAAAGCACGATCGCGATCGGCGCACAGGCGAAGAACGAAAGGCGCGCCAAGAAATCCGCCATCGACAGCGGAGAGGTGAGCAAGGTCGAGCGGTCTTTGGCCACGTTCAGCGGGATTTGGCCTTCTTGTCGCGCCCCTGTTTGCCGCGCAGCAAGCTCGTAAGCACGTCCGTCGGAATGGCTTCGTCCTCGGCCCAACACACGATCGCGGGCTCCCAGGCTTCTTTCCAGAGCGCGCTCAGCCGATCGCGCAGGAACGCCGCGTACAATCCGTCCAGGTTCTGGCACAGACGTTCGACCAGCGACATGCGCTCTTGGAACGCGTCGTCAGTGTCCTTGGTGAGCACGGCTGGGATCTTGCCGCTCGCGATCGCGAAGCGATGCGCGACCAACACGCAGGCAAAGTCGCGCTCCTCGTTGCGGATGGCGATGCGAGCGCGCACCGGGAATTTCTGGGCGCGCACGGCTTCACGAGCCTCGGGGCTGCCGGATGGCGCCGCGCCGCGCACGGTCACGCGCTCGTTCGGATCGATGTCCGATTGCAGCGTGAGCTGATTGTCCAGCCACACCTCGAACTCGCCCAGCTCTGGCAGGGCGATGGGCTTGTTGACGATCTCGGCGCGCAGCCACAACCAGAGCAGGAATTCAGAGCCGAGGAAGCGAGTGCTCTCCACGCGCTCCAGCAAGTCTTCCTCGTCCGTAGCCGGGGGCTCGCTCGGCTCCGGCTCCGGCTCCGCCTTGCCAGCCTTACCCAATCGCTTTCGCCCGCTGGAGAAGCTGAGCGGCTCGATCTGCTTCAGCGCTCGCTCGAGCTCCCGCGGCAGCGTTGCGCGCGTGGCCGCCGCGTGCGGACTGTCCTCCAACAGAGCCAGGCCAAAGGTCTTCTCGAACAGCGCCATGAAATCCAAAATCATGCGCTTCGAGTGGCCGAAGAACAACACCACGCCGCTATCCAGGTGCCAGCACAGGTCGATGGCCTTCGAGGTCGGGATGACCTTCTTGCGCAGGCGCATCACCACTCGCTCTTTGATCTCGAGCTTTTCGTTGCGGCTCAATTTCGTCTTCTTGCCGCGGGCGAGCTGGCGCTGTTCTTCGTCGCTGATCTGTGATTTGAGGAGCGCGCCGGGGATGCGATAGCGGTCGACGCGGAAGCCGAGCAGCACGAAGCTGTCGTGAAACATTTTGGCCGAGTCGAGCTCCAAATCGAATGGGCGCTCGATGACGCACCAGCCGCTGGCTTCCAGGGCTTCGTCCTCTGGCTTCAGCGGCTGGAACACGCGCAACTTGGCGGCCTCCAGGAATTTGCGGCGCAGATCCTTGGGCAGCGCGCCTTGCGTGAAAAAACGAGTGAATGTCAGCGTTCCGCCGCGGGCTCCCAAAGCAGTGTCCTTTCGTTTCGGGCCGCGGGCTTAGCACCTTGGCCGGCGTGCGTCCGCGGCGATCGATGCTAGCTTGCGCGGCATGGTTGGCCGGACGCGGGTGCTGGGGCTCGAGCGCACGTTTGCGCCGGGTGCGGTCGCTTGCCTGGTGCTCGGGGTCGGGAGCTGCATCGGCCATGGGGTGCAATCGGAGGCAACGCCGGAAACGGCCGGTGTCGGCGGCGCCCAGGGTTCTTCCACCCCGGTCGGTGCTTCCCTGGGCGGGAGGGGTGCCACCGGCGGGGCTCCGCAGCTCTCCGCGGCGGCGGGCGCGTGCAGCGCGCCACCCCTCCTGCGATCGGCGGTCTTCCAGCCCCAGATGTTCGATCGCTCGCGGCTCGCGCGCCGAGAGCTATTCAGTTGGACCACGGACGAGCAAGCGGCAGAGCTGCGTCGGGACCAGGTCTTGTTCACTCGCAGCGAGCGTCCGGGCTTGGGCCCCGGCTACGCCTTCACAGTCTTCGAACAGCTCGCGAGCGAAGCGTCCGATCCCGAGCAGGCCCAGCTGGCGAGCGTGCTCGGGGGTGAGCTGTTCTCGAAGGCGCGCTTTGCCTGGTCCGAACCTTGGGCCACGCGCATGGGCTGGCCGGGTGAAGACTACGGCGGCAACTTGCTGCGCATCGTGCTCAAACCCGAGGCCTGGGTGGTGCTGGTCAAAGACGGCAGCTTGAGCATATTCGATCTGCAAAATCAGCCCATCTCACTGGCTGATGCGCTGGCGAACCCCACGCGCTTGGGCGCCATCTTCTACGAAAAAGATGCCGCTTTAGGTGGCCCCGTCTGCAACGGCAGCTTCATTTCCGGCGGCAACGGCTATCGCGAGTTCATCGTCGGCAACCTGGCCATGATCGACGAGTGGTCGCTCGGCACGCAAACGATCCGCGACCGCCTGAGCGACAACATCCAGCAACTGAGCACTTTTTTTCAGCGGATCCGCGTGTGCCCGACCACCAAGAGCGCGCAGCAATGGAACTTCTCGGTGGTTTGCGACTGGGATTTTCCCAGCACTGAATTGACCGAGATCAACGCTTACGAGCGCTCACTAGCGGTTCCGAGCGAGAACTATCTGCCGGTTCCGGAGCGGCTCGTCACATTGATCGAAACCTTGCAGGGAGATCTGTTCGAACCCGACCCATTGGTCGTCAAACCGGGGAGGCCATGATGCACGCTCGCATTCGCTGGGCAATCGCGCTGCTACCGAGCTTGGGGCTAGTTTGCGGGTGTAGTTCCAGCCCAACCCTCACGCACACCGAGCCGGAGCCGGCCCCGCCCAGCTTCTCGCCGGCGCAGCCGATCCCGCCGACTAGCGGCGTCGGGGCGCCCTTGTTCGGCGGGCAAAACCTGCGGGCCGAGCACACTGCTCCGGTCGCGGGGGGCACTTTGGCGGTCACTCGTGACGATTCGACGATCGTCGTCGCCGATCCGGATCGCGACGCGGTATTCCTGGTCGACAGCGCATCCCGTGTCGTTCGCACGGTGTCGCTCTCGCGCGGAGACGAGCCCGGTCGCATCGCCGAGGGCAGCAACGGCGCCCTGTTCGTCGCGCTGCGCGGAGCGGGCGCCGTGGTCGAAATCGACGTTCACGGCGCGACCGTGTTGCGCAGAAGCGCCGTGTGCGCGTCGCCACGCGGCGTCGCCTACGAAGCCAAGACAGAATCGCTCCATGTCGCTTGCCGCTCTGGGCAATTGCTCAGCCTCGACACCCAAACTCTGCGCCCCAAGCGCACGCTTCAGCTCGATCCGGATCTGCGAGACGTGATCGTTCGCGATCGCGACTTGCTCGTGACGCGCTTCTTGAACGCAGAAGTGCTGCTGATCGCGGAGGACGGCAGCGTGTCTCGTCGGGCGAGCCCGCCTTCCGAGTGTGGCGACGCCAGCGTGCTGTATCGGGCGCTTTCCTTGCCCGGTGGGCAGGTGGCTCTGGCTCATCAAGTGTCGAGTAATGACATCGTGGGCGAGGGGCCTGGTGGTTATGGGAGCGGCAGCTCGTGCGTGGTCGGGCTGGTGAGCCGCTGGCTCACCGTGGTCGATCCGGAGACCCCTTCCGGGAGCGAGCCCGATGCCTCGCTGCAAGGTCTCGACCCCGAGGGCCTGGTCGTCCATTCGCCGATGACGTTTCATTCCACCTTCCTTCCGGGCGCGGGCCCGCTGGACGTGGCGTTCGACGCACGAGGGACACGCGTGGCCAGCATCGCTTTCGACGAACAGTTGCCGGCCTTGACACTCAGCCGACCGATCATCGCGCTCGCTCCGCGCGCGACGAACCCCGTGGCCACGCTTTGGGTGAGCTCGTGGGACGCGAGCGCCGGCCAGTTCGGCGACCCGTCGGATTTCACGTCGGTCGTACTGCCCGGTCAACCGGTGGCCGTGGCGTTCTCCGCGGCCGGGCAATACATCGTGCAATCGCGCGAGCCCGCCACGCTCCAGTTCGAAGACGGCACCAGCGTCCGGCTGAGCGATGAATCCCACGAGGACAGCGGTCACCGCATGTTTCACATGGACAGCGGGATCGGCATCGCTTGCGCCTCGTGTCATCCGGAGGGCGGTGACGACGGCCATGTTTGGCATTTCCCCGAGGGC
>DASSMT010000250.1:0-9024 GCA_035688655.1 Polyangiaceae bacterium
GTGAGCCGGGGTTGAAGAGCAGCGATAGCCGGACGCGCGGGCGGCTGAGCCAGCGACCGTGTTGGGCAATGGCTTCGAGCACCTCCAGCCGCGCCGGGCGGCGCGCGGTCATGCGCACCACGTCGTCCTCGGTGAGTCGCGGATTTTCGAGCAATTGCCGGATGACGAGCGGATGCGGATCGGAGAGCAACTTGTCGAGCGCGCCGCGATTGGGGCTGCGGGCGAGGCTCCGCCGTTCGCCGACCGTGAGCTCGCGGCCCGTACCGTAGTCGGGCACCGGCAGCTCGTGGGCTGGGCGATCGTGAACCGCGGGCGGCGGCGCACGGCGCAGTAGGCGACCGAGGCTGAGCAAGTGCCGCGCGTCCGCTTCGGCGCGCAACTGCTCGAGCAGCGCGCACTCGCCGAGCGATGCAAAAAACATCGCGACCACCAGGATGGCTTCGCGGGCCTGCGGCTCCGCGCGCTCGTTATCCTCACACAGGCCGTTCAGCACGGTCGCGTTATCGTGGGCCGAGCCGTTGTTCAGAAAATCGCGCAGCCAGCTGGTACGCAATGCCAAATCGGGCAGCGACAGCAGCACGCGCTTCAGGCGTTCGACCGGGGTCATCGGTGTGACCTTCGCAAAGGATGCGGCAGATTTTCGGGTTTGTCACGGCTAGCGCCGTTCCCTGGGCTAAGCTCTGCTCGGCAAATGCCCGCGCTTCCGCTCTCGACTGAACGCCTGTCCGTCGCGTTTCGAACGCCTCGGCGAGCCCCGCTGCGCTGGCTGAACCTGTCGCTGCTGCTTTCGTTGCTGATCGCTGCCGGGCTTTTGGCTCGGTTCGGCAGCACTTGGTCACGCTGCGCGGCGGCGCTGCTGCTAATCGCGGTCGTCGTTCAGATCTTCCTCCGCCGCGCGCGCGATCGGCGAGACTTCAACGACGTGCAGCGCACGATTCGGCGGGTGCTGGTGCCGGTCGATCGCGCGCTCGGGGAGCGGGCCTTGCGTGCCGCCGCGCTCGCTCAGCAGGCCGCGCGCGATCCGGAGGTCGGCTCGCGCGAGCTCGCGGAGCTGCACTTTCAACGTCAGCTGGAGCGCGCGCCGCTGTCCGCAGTGGCAGCGCAGGCGGAGCGCCGCGCGACGCTCCTGCGCAGGGTTGCGCTCGGTCTGGTGCTGCTCGCGGGGCTCGGCATGGGTCGCGATCCGAACCGGGTGTTGGAAGGTCTGGACGTGCTGGTCGCGCGCCGGGGCTTGGCGCCGGTGCCGATGTCTTGGCTCGATTCCATGCGCATCACGGTTCAACCCCCCGCCTACTTGCACCTCGCGGATCGCTCGATTTTTCCGGGCTTGGGCAGCGCCGAAGCGCGCGGCAGCGCGGTCACCGTGCACGGCGTGCCGCTTTCGGAGGGGCGGCATTTGGTGCTCACCGACGGCAAGCGCGAGGTGCCGTTCGTCGCCGACGGTTCGGGCGGAGTGGTCGCCCGCTACGTGCTCAATGAAAATGCCGAGCTCAAGGTCGCGGCTCGTTTCGGCCAAGTCTTGATCCGAGAGGCCGAAGCCGTCGTGCTCGAAGCAGTCCCGGATGCACTGCCCGTGATCGACCTGGAGGGCGCGCCCGAACAGCTCGATCTCAGGAACTTCGAGCGCCGCGAGCTGCGCTATGAGGCGCGTGACGATCATGGTCTGCGGGAGATCGATCTGGTCTTGCGCGCCGGCGGGCGTGAAGATCGCAGGTCGCTCACGCGCCTCGATGGCGAGACCAAGCTGATGCGCGGTGCCTACGCGATCGAAGCCAGCGATCCCTTCCTGCGCCGCACCTTTTTGCCAGTGGAAATCCGGATTGAAGCCCGCGACGACGACGCGACGAGCGGCTTGAAATGGGGCAAGAGCGAAGCATTCACGGTGCTGCCCGTGCCAGTGGGTGAGCCGGAGGCGACGCGCTACGCTGCCCTGCGCGCGGTGCGCGACAGTTTGACGGATCTGCTGGCGAGCGAGCTCAGTCCGGAGCCCGCGCTGAGCGAAGTCGAGCGCCGCAAATCAGACAGCGCGCGCACCTCGGCCGTGGCCGCCCAGCTGCGCGCGCTGCTCACGCAGCGTTTTGCCGGGATCGGCTTACCCAACGCGCAGCGCGCGTTCTTGGGCGGTCAGGCCCGGGTGCTGTCACGCGCGCTGCCGACGCCTGCCTCCGCCATGCGCCGCACCGAAGACGTGCTGCTTGCGGTCGACGCCGCGCTGCGCGGTTTGGGCAATCGCGACGCCGTGGCGGTCTCCAAGCGCCTGGGCGACGCCGCCGAAGAAGCGGCGGAGGGCGCCAAGCTGGCGCTCGAGAGCGAACGCCGCCAGGCGGGGATGAATCGACTGACTCAGGCGCTGAGCGTGCTCGAACCAGGCGCGCACAACTTGGTGACACTCGGTCCAATCGGGCGCGACGTGGGCAGCGTGGCCGAGGGCGAGATTCGACGCATTCAGCGCGCACAGCAAGCCGGCAATTGGCTTGCGACCGAATTGGCCGCACGTCACTTGGCGGCGCGTTTGCGCCGGCCGAGCCCGTCCTTCAGCACTGCCGGCGGTGGCGGCGTCGAATCGGGCGCCGGCTCGCAAGGCACGGATGAGTCTCACGCCTCCGATGCCGACAAGAAGTTCGATGAGTTGGTGGGCGAGCTCGAGCGCTTGGCCGAGGAGCACCAGCGCGAGCTCGACCGCGTCGAACGCAACTTGGCAGACTCCGAGAAGGCCGTCGATCTGAACGATTTGAAACAAGAGGCGAGCCAGCGCGCCGAGGAACTACGGCGCAAGACTGCGCCGCTGCCGCAATTCGCCGACGATCCCAACTCGGCGCGCGCGGCCGCCGCGCTCGGCCGAGAGCACGCGCAATCCATGGCGCAGAACCTCGCGCGCTTGTCGCTCAAGGACGCGGTGGCGAGCGGTCGCCATGCTCGCAGCGAACTTTTGGACGCCGAGAAGCGCAACAAGAATACCAGCGCGTTCGAGGCCCTGGACGAGGCCACGCTGGCCGAAGCCCGGGCCGAGCTCGAGCGCGCCCTGGCCTTTGCGGAGCAAAGCCTGGAGCGCGCCGAAAAGAGCGCCGGCGAAAAGGCGCAGGCCGGGCTGCAAGATTCGTCGGGCCGCGAGCGCTCGCTGGCGGAGCGGGCTGGAAATCTCGCCGGGCGCGGCAACCATGGTGAGATCTCGCTGCCGGAAGATTTGGCAGAGGCGCTGGGCAAAGCCGAAGGGCTGATGCGCGACGCGGCCAAGGAGCTCGGGGCGGGGCGCGGTGAGCAAGGCTTGTCGCTCCAGCGCGACGCGCAGCGCTTGCTCGAGCAAACCAACAGCGGACCGAGCTCGCAGAATGAGGGCAAAGAGCCAGCGCCTCAGCCGTCGAACCAGGATTCTTCGAGCCCGAAGGGCAAGCAGATGCGCACCAACGCGGACGTGCCGCGTCCGGAGGGCGGCATGGCGGACGATTTCCGGCGCCGCGTCTTGGATGGCCTGAGCAAACCGGGCAGCGGACGGCTTTCGGACGCCGTGCGTCGCTACGCGGAGGGGCTCTTGCAATGAGACTCGGTCTATTCGCAAAAGTTGCGCTCGCGCTGAGCTGCGCGGTGGGCTCGGCCGCGGCGTTCGACTTCGGCTTGGGGAACCCGGTGGAGCGCGTCGCCAATGCCATCACCGAAATCGACACCCAGCGCGCCACGGAGCTGCTCCAGCACACGCAGCTCGATTCGACGGCATTGACGTTGGAGCGTGCCCGGCTCGCCGTTTACCTCGGCGAATGCGATCGGGCCGAGGCGATCCTGTCCAATCCCATATTCAACGAGTCACGGGAGGGCGCGTCACTCGCAGAGCTGGCCAAGAGCTGCGCGCGCGCGACTGCCGCGGGACTCGTGCTCGAAGACAAAGCGCGCGGCGTCTGGTTGCGGCTGCAAGACGACGCAGATCGCGCGCTGGCGCCGTTCATCTTCGAGGTCGCGGCTCGAGCGCGCGATACGGTGTCGAAAGATTTGGGCATCGACTTACCGCGCCCTTTGCGGATCGATTTGGTGCGTGACCTGTTTTCACTGTCGTCGGTCTCGGGCTTGCCGCTCAAAGCCGCGGAAACGACTGGCACGCTCGCGGTCGCGCGCTGGGGGCGGGTGATCATGCTCTCGCCTCGCGCGCCGGTGCAGGGCTACCCCTGGCAAGACACCTTGGCTCACGAGATCACGCATCTGTTGGTCACGCGCGCCACGCGCGATTTTGCGCCGCTCTGGATGCAAGAGGGGCTGGCCAAGCGCTTCGAAGTGCGCTGGCGCGAGCCGCGGCCCTTCGATAAACCCGATTGGGCGGACAACACCGCGCGCAACGCAGCGCTCGATGGTCGCTCGGTCGGCATCGACAAGCTCGGCCCGTCGATCGCCATGTTGCCCACGCCGGAAGCCGCGGGCATCGCTTTCGCCGAGGTCACGAGCTTCATGCATTTTTTCATCGAGCAGAATGGCGAACCCGCGCTAAGGCTCTTGTTCGCCGACCTGCGCGGCAATGGTCAGGCCGGCGCGGAGGCAGCGCTGCTCAGCGTGACTGGCTACGGGCTGTCCGAATGGAACGCGCGCTGGCAGCGCTTTCTGCGTAAACCCGTGCAGCCGAGCGCGGAGACGCCGCTGCACCCGGTGCTACCCCGCGGCCAGGGCGACGCCGGTCGACGAGTACGACTCGCGGATCTGCTGGCTGCCCGTGGCTACGGGCGTGAGTCCGCGAGCGAGGTCGAACCGCTGCTCACTTCTCTGTCTCGGCTGCCGCAAATCCGCGCCCGTGTCGCCTCTGGCCTGTACGCAACAGGTGACGATGTTGCGGCGGAGCGCGCCTTGGGGACCGTGGCGGAAATTGATGGGCTGGACGGACCCTGGTTTGCGCTGGCCGGCCGCGGGTTCAAGCGGCGCGGCGACCGCGTACAGGCCGATTCGGCGTTCACCCTCGGTTTGTCCGTGGACCCGCTCTCGGATGAAGTTGCCTGCGAGGGCTACCCGAGTCACCCGAACCGCGCGCCAAACCAGGAAACGGGCGCCGCCAGCGCGGCCAGCGCGACCGGCGGAACGAAAGAACCACCATTGCCCACACGCGAGGACTGGATAGAGCTATGTAAAGCAGCCCGAATGGTGCCGCGAGATTGACCGTAGTGGCTCGCGCGCCTAGGATAATTGGCTCGAATCTCTGCGAAGTTTAAAGGATTTCCGTGGGTCTCGCGACATACGCTGCTGCTCAGCTTTTGCGCGCACTGCCGCGTGTCCGAATTAGTCGGGCCGTCGGGCAGCTGTGCGAACTCCCGCTCTCCCCGCCCGTGTCGCGCGCGATCATGGGTGCTTACTCGCGCGCGTATCGCGTAAATCTCGATGAGGCCATGCCCGAGCCCGGCCCGTATGCGAGCTTCGACGCGTTCTTCACGCGCCCGCTGAAGGAGGGCGCACGCTCGATCAGCTCGGACGCTGTCGTGTGTCCGGCTGACGGCAAGTTGTCGTCGTGCGGGCGTGTCGACTCGGGTTCCCGCATCTTCGTCAAAGGTCAGCACTACGACGTGGGCGAGTTGATCGGCGATGCGCGCGACGCGGCTCGCTACAGCGGCGGTGAATTTGCGGTCGTGTACCTGGCTCCGGGAGATTATCACCGCGTGCACTCGCCGGTCGAAGGAGAGATCTCGCTGGTGCGGGGCATTGCCGGAGATCTCTTTCCCGTCAATTCGATCGGCGAGCGGCATATTCCCCAGCTGTTCGTGCGCAACCACCGCGCGGCGATCGTGATCGATACACGCGGCCTCGGCCGCGTGACGGTGGTGATGGTTGGCGCGGTGATCGTCGGACGGATCACCATTACCGCGCTCCCCGGCCGACCCGCGGCCGAGCCGGGCTTGCACCCCGTGATGCCCGCCAAGCGCGTCGCTCGCGGGGACGAAATCGGCATGTTTCACCTGGGTTCGACCGCCGTGGTCTTGCTCGAGCCGGGGCTGAGCGTCGGACGCCCCCTCGGCAGGGTGCGCTTCGGCGAGTCGCTGTTGAGAGCTGGATGACGATCGAAAACTCGGAAGAAACAGCGAACTCTGGCGTTCCCGATCCGGCAGCAGCAACGCCCGGACTCGAGCCTTCGTCCGGCTCGACGGAGTCCGCTCAAGAACGTGCGCCGCGCTCCGATTCCGCGAGTCCGATCGAAGCCGCTCGAACGTCCGGAGCGCAAGACTCGACTCCACCGCTCGGACGTAAACTCGCTCCTCCGCCCAAGCCCAAGCGTGACTCGGGCGCTGCTTCTGCGCCGCCGTCCGCGCGACCTGCCGAAGGCCCCGAGTTGCAGGCCTCGCCCGGCGCATTGAAGGCACCGACCGCCCCGAACATTACGTTCACTGGCGACGGCGTACCGACACTCGCCGAGGCTCCAGCCGCGGTTGCGCCGCTCAGCCAACCGCCGCCCCTGCGTCGCCGCTCGCAGCCATCCTTCCCGGACGTGGCCGGCGGCAACGCGTCGAGCAACGGGCGTGTGGCTTCGGAGCCCGCGCTCTCGGCCAACGACATCACGGCGAAGGAAGCGGCTGCGAAGGAAGCCGCTGCCTGGGATGCGCCCGCGCCGAACGAAGCTGTTTCGAAAGACGCTACCGCACAAGACAGCTCGAGCTCGGCGCGTCCCATGGCGGCGCCCCCGCGTCCCCGCAGCGATCCGCCGAGTCCGCCACGGCCGCGGACCGATTCGGCGCCTTCCGTGCCCAATTCCAGCGCGCCGCCTGCACCAGCTTCGAACCCACCGGGCTTCCCGACGCCCTCGACGCCGCCCTCGGCGATCTTCGCGATGCGCATCATCGCCGTGGGTGATTCCGCGCGCCCACCCGCGACGCAGGAACCGACGCCCGACATCGATCCCGATTCCTATCCGCCGTCCGGCTCGCGTCTCGGGACGACGGTGCGCCGCTCCTCGCGTCCCGGGCCAGCTGCGGCCTCAGCACCGGCACCGGCACCCGTGCCGCTCGCGGTGCCTCCGGCTCCGCCGCTCCCGAGCGATCTCGGACCCACGATCGAACTCGACGTGCCGATCGAGGTGGAGCTGCCTGCCGCGAGCGCGGCGCCCGCGGTCGATCGCCTCGCGGCCCTGGATGCCGCCGCCGCAGCGCTCGAGGCTTCCTCGGCTGACGCTCCGTCTGCGCCGAACGCGGCACGCCGTCCACCCGCGCCGCCGCCCCCGGTCGAGCTCGCGGGCGATCAGTTTTCGGCCGAGTCGATCGCCAAGCGCATCGCCGCTGCCGAAGCGTTGGAAGCGGCAGAGGCAGCTCGAGCCGCGCCCAATTCTGCGGCAGAGGCGGCTCGAGCCGCGCCCAGTTCCGCCGAAGCTCCGGCTAGCGACGACGCAGCCGAGGAGTTGGGGCGTGAGGATGCGACCTCGATCCCTCCCGAAGAGGTCGCGGTCGAAGACGCGGCCAAGCCTCCGCCCCCGCCCAAACGCGCTGCGGTGGCTGCGGCAGCTGCAGCGGCGGCTTCGGGCGCCGGCGCAGCGCCTGCCGCGTCGCCTGCTGCGGAGCCTACGAGCGCGCCGGCACCGACGCCGAGAGAGCCACCCCCAACGCCCGACCTCGCCGCGGCCAAGGCCGCGCAGCGCGCGAAGACGCGTCAACCGTGGTGGGAGGACCTGTTCAACGAAGACTTCATGCGTGCAAGCTCGCGCGTCTCGGACGAGCACATTCGCCGTGAAGTGACGTTCATCGAAGAATCGCTGGGCGTCGCTGCGGGCGGAGTCGTGCTCGACCTCGGCTGCGGTTCAGGTCACCACGCGGTCGAGTTCGCGAGCCGCGGCTACGGGGTCGTCGGTTACGATTTGTCGCTGTATCAGCTGGCGCTGGCGGCCGACGTGGCCCAAGAGCGCGGCCAGAAGATCAATTTCTTGCAAGGCGACATGCGCGAGATGGCCTTCGAAGAGATGTTCGACGGCGTGTTCTGCTGGAACACCAGCTTCGGCTACTTCGAAGAAGACAAGAATTTGGCCGTCGCACAGCGTGTGTTCAAGGCCTTGCGACCGGGTGGCATGTTCTTGGTCGACGTGATCAATCGCGATTTCGCGGCGGCCTCTGCGCCGTGCACGGTTTGGTACGAGGGTGATTCGTGCGTGTGCATGGACGACATGAGCGTCGACTACATTTCCAGTCGCCTGCGCGTGAAGCGCTCCATCATCCTGGACGACGGACGCACCAAGGAATCGCTGTTCTCGCTGCGCCTGTATTCATTGCACGAGCTAGGCAAGCTGCTCCACGAAGTCGGCTTTCGGGTGACCGAAGCCAGCGGTCACCCTGCGACGCCCGGTGTCTTCTTCGGCCCGAACTCGCCGCGCATCATCATGCTCGCACAGCGGCCTTGAGCGGCCTTTTTATTGATGGTCACGAGTCGTCCCGCGACCGTCTCAGCCTTCGGCGTCGAGCTCCGGCTACCGAGCAGGCCACGAGGTGCGATGCTGGATCGCGATCGCCCCCCTCTCGAATCACTTGCAGCTGACGTGGAGCCCGCCGCTCTGCTCGCTGCATTTGCAGCCCGCACCTACCTTGCCCGTGAGGCAAGCGCAGCTCGACTTTTGAGCGCAGCGGGGCAGCCAGCCGCACGCGGGGCCGCCGCTGGCTGATTCGTCGCAATACCAGCCGCTCGGGCAAAACCCGGCGCCGCATGGGCTGCAGGTTCCGTCGTCACAGAGCGCGGCCTTGGGCGCCTCGGCCGGCTCGGGCGTGGACTGCTCGGGCTCCGGGCTGTCTTCCGCGCGCGTGACTGCTTGCTGAGGCGCTTTCGCGGGCGCCTCCGAATGAGCCGTCCCTCCGCCGCCGCAAGCCGCCAGTTGTAGGCAACACGCAACAGAAGCTACGAGCAGTGCGCACCATCGTTTCGAGCGGGTTCCCACGTCGACCAGGTATACGTCCCCGGCTACGCGGGCTACAAGCGTTTCGTGGATCTCGCGTCAGCGGTTCGGTCGCGTGTCCCCGGTCTGCGAGTCAGCGCAACGACGCCCGACTTGTTGGTCGCGGCGCGTGACCTCTGGCCGCGCGCCCTGGTCGAGCT
>DASSMT010000254.1:0-31136 GCA_035688655.1 Polyangiaceae bacterium
CTGGTTTTCAGAGCGCAGAGAATCAAGAAGAGGTGGGGGCGGGGGAGGAAACCGAAGCCACCTACCGCTTGGCGCCCGTGTCCGAGGGCATCGAAATCACCGTTCAGGGTGAGCGTCCACCTCGTGAAGTGACGCGCCGGACCATCGAGCGCCGCGAGATCGATCGCATTCCGGGCACTAGCGGCGACGCGCTCCGCTCGATTCAGAGCTTGCCTGGCGTGGCTCGTCCTCCCGGTCTGGCAGGCTTTTTGATCGTGCGCGGCTCGTCGCCGCAAGACACCCAGGTCTACGTCGACGGCGGGCTGGTGCCGATGGTCTATCACTTCGGCGGCTTGTCGAGCGTGGTGCCTACGGAGCTGCTCGACAAGATCGACTTTTACCCCGGCAATTTCAGCAGTCGCTTTGGTCGCGTCAGCGGTGGCATCGTCGATGTCGGTCTGCGCAGCCCGGACACGCAGTGTAATGGTCCGTACGGTGTGCCCAGCGATCGCAAGGGCTGCTTCCACGGCATGGCCCAGGTCGACATGATCGATGGGCGGCTGATGTTGCAAGGCCCCCTACCGGCGAAAGACTGGTCGTTTGCCATCGCGGGCCGGCGCAGCTGGATCGACTCGTGGCTCAAGCCGGTGCTCGAAAGCGCGGGTTCGAGCGTCACCTCCGCGCCCGTTTATTACGACTATCAGGCGCTCGTCGATCACAAGACCAGCACTTCGCGCTTCAGTCTGCGAGCCTTTGGCTCGGATGACAAATTCCGGGTCATCATCACCGACCCGGCGGCGCAAGATCCGGCCCTCGGCGGCGCCCTCAAGTTCGGGACCTCGTTTTGGCGGGCTCAGGCGTTGTACGAGAACGACCTGTCACGCAGCGTCTCGGCCAGCTCGATGATCTCGGTCGGCCAAGACCACGCGGGCTTCTCGGTCGGGACCTATTTGTTCAACCTGGACAATTGGGCGATCTACGCGCGTGAAGAGTTCGGCTTCAAAATCGCTCCCGGCATCAAGGTCAACACCGGCCTGGATTTCGCGATCGCACCGTACGAGGTCACGGTGCGCTTCCCGCCGCCCCCTCGCCCCGGAGAACCGGACCCGGGCCCATTTGCCTCGCGCCCACCGAAAGAGTCGCACGAGAAGGCTACGGCGTTTCGCCCCGCCTGGTACGTCGAAGCCGAGCTGCAGCCGACGAGTCGCCTGCGGCTCGTGCCGGGTGCGCGCATCGATTACTCTCGTGACACGGGTCACGCGGATTTCGCGCCGCGGCTCGTTGCCCGCTATGATTTGATCAAGGGCAGCGGTTCCGACCAGGGCGAGCCTGCGACGCGTCGCACCACTCTCAAGGGTGGTGTGGGCGTGTTCTACCAGCCGCCGCAGTTCCAAGAGACGAACCCCGTGTTCGGCACCCCGGGGCTCAGCTCGAATCGCGCCATTCACTACTCGCTCGGCGTCGAGCAGGAGATCACTCGGCACGTCGAGCTCAGCATCGAAGGTTTTTACAAGGATCTCACCGACCAGGTCGCGCGTGCGCCCAGCGCGACCGGCACCTATACCTACAACAACAATGGCTTGGGGTCGGTGATCGGTCTGGAGACGCTGCTCAAATACAAGCCGAGCAAGCACTTCTTCGGCTGGATCGCGTACACGCTCTCCCGCAGCGTGCGTCAAGACAGCGCCTCGAGTCCAGAGTACTTGTTCCAGTACGATCAGACACACAACCTGATCATGCTCGGCAGCTATCGACTCGGGCGCGGCTGGGAATTCGGTGCGCGCTTTCGTGTCGTGTCAGGGCCTTTGGATACTCCAGTGCTGCGCGCGCCCGCGCTGTCCGCGTTGTACGCGTCCGACGCCGGCTCTTACAGTCCGCTGCAGGGCAAGGCGTTCAGCACCCGTCTGCCACTCTTTCATCAGCTGGACGTCCGCATCGACAAGCGTTGGCAGTTCAAGACCTGGCGTTTCTCCGCCTATCTCGACATTCAAAACGTGTACAACAACGCGGCGGTCGAGGGGCTGGCTTACAACTACAATTACAGCCGACAATCTTATCAAACCGGCATTCCGATCATCCCGAGTCTGGGCATGAGAGGTGAGTTCTGATGCGCGTCTCGATTCCAGGCGACCGGCTCCGCTGGACCGGCTCACACCCCAACGCAGTTGGGGTGATTGAGAAAGCCCAAACGCCGCGCCCAGATTTCGGGCAAAGGACCGCGAATTTCTGGACCTTCACTCGCTGGAGGTCCAGAAATTCGCGGTCCGTTCAACTGGGAATCGGCTTAGTGTCGCTGTTCTTGCTCGGATGCGGGCCGGATTTCGACCCGCCGAGTGAATTGCACTCGCTGCGCGTGCTGGCAGTCGAGAAGGACGTGCCCTACGCCCAGCCGGGCGACACCGTGAACCTACAGATGCTTTGGCAAGACGCCTCACCGCTCGCCGGACCAGAGCGCAAGATCGAGATCGCTTGGTCGCCGCCGTGCTTCGATCCCCCGGGCGATCTCTATTATGCCTGCTTTGCCGACGCGAACACGATCGGGGGCATGATCAAACGAGACGCGAACCAGCCCGAGCGCTTTGCGTTCGATGTTCCGCTGGACATCATTTCTCGGCGTCCTCCAGTCACGGATGGTTCGAAGAATCCGCCCTATGGTCTCACCTACGTATTTTTCGCGGCTTGCGCGGGCGAGCTCACGTTGGTGCCGACCTCGAGCGAGACGGATTTTCCGGTCGGATGCAAAGACCCCATGGGCAACTCGCTGGGCGCGGACGATTTCGTGGCGGGGTACACCTCGATCTATTCGTTCGAGGGGTTTTCCAACCACAATCCGGTGATCAAAGGTTTCGAGTTTCAGGGCCAGGCTTTGCCGGATTCCGGCTTTTGCGTGGGCGATGATTGCCAACCGCTGGCTGGCTCTGCACCCGCGGTCGACTTCGATTGCGACGACCCGGAGCAGTCCGTGCGTTGCATCCCGACGTGCGCGGACGACGGCGATCCCAGCTGCACCGGCTACGCCTTCCGTCCCACGCTCGATAAGAACGATCCAGCGAACCAAGATCAGGATGACGTTTCTGCCGCGTTGCTCGGTCGTCAGGTCGGCGAGCAGATGTGGATCAACTACTATACCGACGCGGGCGGCTTCAAATCCCCGGTGCGCTTGTTGAACGATGCCACGAACGGCTGGAACTACGACTACGGCACGGAGTTCTACGCGCCAAAGGACCCCGGCTTGCTGCGTATCTGGGCGGTCGCTCACGACAACCGTGGCGGCACCGCCTGGTCGGGGATCACGCTCAAAGCACGCTAGAACGCGCTAGCGATTCGGGCTCGCCTGCGCCAGCACGATTTTGTTGCCGTACGCGGGCGGCGGCGCGATCAGGCGAGGCAACTCACGCTGTTTCTGGGGGGCGGCTCGGGTCTCGGCTTCCGCTTGCGGTGCGGGCTTCGCTTCGTTCAACGCGCCCTGCCCGCACGCCAGCGCGAGCCCAATCGCGATCAGGCAAGAACCCAAGATGATCCGAGCACGCGGCACTCTTTTCAAGGTAGCAGCGCGCCGATCGGCAGCAACGGCGCGCGGGTGCTCGCCATTGCGCCACGTTCGGAGCGCGGGCAGATTTTGCCACACGCACGCTCCGAACGCGGAACTGTTGTGAAATCAAGAGCGTAGCGAGACGCTCCTCGGGCCTTTGGTGCTCACTTCACGAGCGCAGTCGCGGATGCCGAGCTATACTCTCCGCCCCAAGAAGTCGGGCTGATCACGGTCGAGGTTTCGCTCGCGAGTTCGTAACGTACGACGGCACCGACCGTGCCCGTCACCTCGACGCCCAGCAAATCCGTGCCGTCGAAGCTGACCGCTCCCGGCACGTTCTCGATCTCGGCTCCGACCTTGCCCGCAGCGACGTCGAATTTGTTCCAGTGTGTCGTGAAGTCGTCGTCATGGAACGACTCGATGAGCGCGTCTTCACCGCCGGTCAGAATCAGACTCGAGAGGTAGTAGCTGCCGAGGGCGTCGCTGCCATCGGCTTCGTACGCGATCGTGGTCGTGCCCTCGGTCAGATCGACCACCTCGACGCCGCGGCGGATCTTGTTCGTGCCTTCATAGCAGCCGTCCGCGAGCAAGTAGAGGGCAGTGCCATCCTGATTGATCGAGAGCGAGTGCGGATTGACGAGGCGGAGCTCGATCGCTTTGCCTTCCACGCCACCGTTCAAGTCGACGACCTCGTCGGTCTTGGTGTCGATGCCCACGATCAGAGCGTGGCTCTTGCTGCAGGGCAAGTGGAAGTTTGCGTCGTATGACAGGAGATCGATGCGCTGCAGCAGAAAGTAGGCGACCTCTTTGTTCGGATCGTACACACCTTCTGCAATCTCTGCGCTGTGATCGCTGTCGCCCGGAGCATTGTAGGCGTTCAGATCGATGCGGCGGCTGACCTTGCCTTTGCTCAGATCCAAGATCGCGATCAAACTTTGATTGAGGAAAGGAACGTAGGCCTTGCTGTCGACCGGTTGCTGATCGCTACCGGGCTCTTTCAAATCGAAGGTCGTGCTGATCTTGCCGCCATCGAGCAGGTGCACCTTGTCGTTCGTGCGCTCGATCGCGAAGCCCTGACCCGCGCTGCTGGTCGCAACCGTGTCACTGTCGTCGAAGGTCGTGCTGTCGCCGACCGCCCCCGAGCTCAGCTTGATGCTCACGATTTCGCTCTTGCTCGAATAGTCGGTACCGGCCACGAGCAAGTGGGAGGTCGAGGTGGGGGCCGAGCCAACGACGACGACTGTCTGTGGATTGAGTGAGGCCGGGAACTCAAAGGGAGCTTCGCCGCCTTCGCCGCCCTCGCCGGTGCCCCCCGTTTCACCTGCGGCGCCTGCGTCGCCCACGTCCGCCACTTTCGTGTCACTGCAGGCAGCCGACGACAGCGCGCTGCCGCCCAAGAGAAGTCCCAACATCAATAAGTGCCGCTTTGCCATGCTTATCTCCGGTTGCGCGACGCCCCGGGGAGCAGAAAATGAAACGGCACGGGCAGAACCTGGCCCTGCGACGTCTCGCCTCCGCGCCCCGCGGAATCGCAAGTCGAACCGACCCCCCAAGATTCGGAAGGTACGGGCGTGAGCGCGGTAGGTCTCCTGGCTGCCGGATCTTCCTCGGCCCGACCCTTCCCAGGCTCTTCACCCAGTGGATTTGTCGGACTTTGTCCCCGGTTACAGTGGCGGGGGCCGCGCCGGCATCGCACCGGCTTCCCTGTGGGCTCTTTTCACCGAATTCGGCGGAAAAAGCCGCTTTAGACCGCGTTCACGGGCCGGTCGAAGGACCGAGCCAGCCGGGCATGTACCATAGCGGGCAAGCTCCGGTCCATAGGAGCACATCTCTTTAGATGATGAACATAGCCGATTGCAGTGTACTGCTAAATCGAGGACGCTACCTACTCGCTGAAGCGCCGCGCTGAATGGCTCAATCCCCTAAAAATGTCCCTCCGTTGGGGCACGGAACCGTCGTCAACGATCGTTACGAGATCCGGCAAAGCCTGGGCAAGGGCGGGATGGGTGAGGTGTTCCTCGCGTATGACCGCAGCACGCAGCAACCCGGAGCGTTGAAGGTGGTGCGCGAAGAGTCGCGCATGCCGGGTGACGACGAAGCGTTGCGGCAAGAGCTCTTGCTCGCGCGTTCGGTGAGCCACCCCAACGTGTGCCGCGTGCACGATCTTGCGCCGAGTCCGTGGGGACCGATCCTGGTGATGGAGCACATCGCCGGGCAAACGCTGCACACGCATATCCGGCGTCGAAAGGCCCAGGGCGGCTACACCGCGGACGAGTTTCGCAAGATCGCGAGCGAAGTGGCCGCGGGCTTGGCCGCCATCCACGCGCAAGGCTTGGTGCACGGCGATCTCAAGCCGGGCAACGTGATGGTCACGGGCGACCGCGCCATCATCCTGGATTTCGGTTTTGCCCAAGAGCGCGCGCGGCTCAGCGCACGTCGTCCCGGCGCGCCACCGGACGGCGGCACCCCCAACTACATGGCGCCCGAACGTCTTCGCTCCGGTGGCGCGAGCCCGGAAGACGACATGTACGCGCTCGGGCTGACGCTCTGGGAAATGTGGACCTGCCGCGTACCGGAGCCCGGTTACAAGCCGCGCGCCAAACCGATGCGCTCGCAGATCATGTTCGACGTGCCTTCGGGCCTCTCGGTCGACGAGATCAAGCAGATCTTCCGCTGCTTGGCCGAAGACGCGAGCCTGCGTCCCACCGCGCGCCACTTGCGCTTCTTCAATCCCAGCTCGCTCACCACCAGCCAAGTGCAGATCCCGCGCGAACGCATCGCGCCCGGGGCTCCGCCGGGGCGTGCCGCGAGCGAAGCCTTCGTGCCCTCTTCGCAGGCGCTGCTGGTAACTTACTGCACGAATGCTCCGGAAGCCGCGGGCACGTTGTTCGTGCTCGACAAGCCGATCATCACCATTGGTCGTCGCAGCGGGCAGGACATCGTGATGCCCGAGGCCACCGTCTCCGGCTCCCACGCGGTCGTGCGCTGGAACGCCGGCTCATGGACGATCGAGGATACCGGCAGCACCAACGGCACCTATGCCGATCACAGCTACGAGCGCAAAAAGACCATCGCGCTCTTGCACGGCGCAGAGGTTCAGCTCGGTGAATCGCGCGTCAAGCTGGTCAGCTTTCAAGAGCACTCGCCCCCGCACGAGCGCGCGCGCGCTTACCTGGCGCGGCGCGACGGTCTGACCGGGCTCTTGCAACGCGATCACCTGATCAAGGCGCTCGATGAAGAGCGTGCGTTTGCGGAGTGGGCGGCGGTGCCGCTCTCGGTCGCGCGCTACCACATTCGCGGCCCCAATCGCCATGTGAGTGAGCGGCCCACGATCGGCGAAATGCTGGCTTTGCGCCGCGCCGCACAGCGCGTCGTGGAGCTCACGGAGATGCTCCTGCTCAGCATCGTACCCATCACTGGCGGTCGCATCGGTCCGCTCAAGTTCGCGTTGATCATGGCTGGTCCCAACCCCGATGA
The DNA here is from genome assembly GCA_035688655.1 of Polyangiaceae bacterium. GTDB lineage: Bacteria > Myxococcota_A > Polyangia > Polyangiales > Polyangiaceae > PMG-095. Next base: position 6,989 of record DASSMT010000254.1, read on the forward strand.
AGCGCGCAATGTCGTGGAACAGGTCGTGTCACAAGTGCAGGGGCTGATGCCCGAAGCGCTCGATCTTGCCGCGACCCTGGTCAAGGTCGAACCCGGTCATCAGGTGCAGGCACTGCTCGATGATTGAGCGACTCATTTAGCCGCGGAGTAGGCGGAGCTCGGCTCGGCATGGCAGGACCCCCCTCACGCTCGACGTTTCAATCCAGTTCCGGTGACCCCTCGTCGCGTCGCCTCGGCGTGGGCTCCGGTGGCCGGGATCGCCCGCTGCGCGCGCAAATCGTGGTCGCGCTGGTGGCGGTGTGCATATTGATCGCCGTGCCGCTGTACTTGCTGCGCCGCCCGGGCGGAAAATCGGCGACGGTGGCGAGCGCGAGTGCCAGCGCCGCGCTCGACGCCGGTAAGCCTCCGCCGCCACCGGGCTCAGCGGGAGCTCAAATCACTCCCTTGGATGGCGGCAAACCGCCCGAGCGCCTGCGGGTCGGCGCCGTGCAGCACGTTCGCTGTGGCTCCACGGCCAACGGCGGACACGAGGGAAACCTGTGCGACAGTGTGCCCTTCTTCGAGGAAGCCCTGAGCAAGGCAGTGCGTGAGAACCCCGATTGTGCTCCGAAGGCGAACGAACAGGGCACGGTCAACTACGTGCTGACGGTCGACTTCAAACGCAAGTCGCTGCACCTCTTTCCGGGCGCCAGCGGCCAATGGCGCGGCAAGCAGGCTCGGCGCGCGGTGAACTGCGTGAAGCGCGCCTTCACCTCGCCCGATTGGGGTAGCACGCAGCACCAATATCGCTTCTACACGATAGCGGTCCTCGCGACCTACCTGCCCGCCAACGCGGGCGCGCCCGGCGCTCCGCCAATTCCCGGCGCGCCACCGCGAAACCCCCTGGCCACGCCCAACTTCGAATAAAAGTTCGCCCACTTTCGCCGGCAAAAAACGCGCTCCCGGCTCCGCACGCCCACCCCGTGGTACACTCGACCGGCAATGCGGGCGAACCGTTTGTCTGTGCTGGGCGCGTTCGCGGTGGGCTGCCTGAGCAGCGCCGCTGTCTTCGGATTTTGGCGAGCCGAAAGCGCTGCCGACGCGAAAACGCGTGCGCGTAACAGCGAACCTGCCGCCCCGCGGGTCGCGCGTCACGCGGAGTCGCCGCCCCAAGTAGTGGCCGACACTCCCAGGGTCGTCGCCCTCGCGACCGAAACCGCGGAGCCGAGCCGTGAACTCGGAGTCGAGCCCCCGGCGCCGCCCAGCGCTCCGGAGCCAGCCAATGCTGCCCCGCCGCCAGTTGGGGGAAGTGCCGTTTCAGATGTGTTGATGGATCTCGAAGCCGCCTATCGCCAGCGCCTAATCGCCGCCGCTCGCGCTGAAGCGGAAGCCGCAGCGCAGGGGCCGACGATACCTCCTCCGGCGGGCCCGCCGTCCGCGCCCACTGAGCCGCCACCGGCCGCCGCGCGAGCCGTGGCTCCCGTCGCGCCGCCGGCTCCGCCGCCCGCGGTCGAGCCTCCGCCAACCGCGCCGCCCGCTCCGCCGCCCGCGAGCGAGCCGCCGGCTCCGCCGGTAGTCGTGGCCCAGAATGACGCGCGCCAGCCGGACATCCACATTGGCGACGTCAATCAAAACACGTACATCACCAACGTGCGTCAAGGCGACGTGTACGTGATCCAGCAGCAGCTCGCGATGTTGAATTACATGCAGATGCTGGGTAACTCCGCCTATCCCGCCCCCGTGCACCCGGGTCACGGGACTCGCGGGGCCGTGCAACATCCGCCGCAGAGCGTGCCGTTCAAGAGCACTCTGACCAATCTCGATAACCCTTGGGGCTTCAACTTCAAGAACCCCTACTTGCTGCCCTGAGCTACCCAGCTCGTGGTCAAAGCTTCAGCTCACCGCTGAAGTGCACCCCCGCGACCGCTTCTCCGAGCACCCGGCGACGTTCGCTCGACGGCGTGACTCGGCGCAATGCGGCGAGCTTGTCGACGAAGTCCGAGACATTGGCGGCGACCAGCAGGCGCTCGAGCTCTTCGCGCAGGCGTCGGCCGAGGGCGGGGGCCTGGCCAGCCGTGCTGATGGCAATCGTCAGTAAACCCGCGCGGGCTTGGGCCATGTGCGCGTAGCTGTTGTGCTGTGGTTGATCGACGGCGCAAAAGAAGACGCGTTCCGCTTCGGCGAGTCGCGCCATCCGTGCGGCGAGGATCGGGTCGTTGTCGACCAGCACCGCGAGCCATTTGCCGTGCAAGTCGCTGTCGCTGAAATCGCGCTCGTGGAGCTCGATCAGCCCACTCGCGGCCAGCGCGCGGACGGCTTGCTCGGGGGCGCTGCTGATCACCGTCGGCCGCGCGTAGGCGTCCAACAAGGCTTGCGTGCGGCTCCGCACTTCGGACCCGGAGCCCACGACCAGGCAGTCGCGGCCCTTCAGCAGCAGTGCGATCGGGAAAACGGGTTCTGTCATTGGCTGGCCTTGGAGTGAATCGTGCTGGGGATTTGCGCAGGAGTGGTGAATTTTTGCTGGCGTTCGGCGTCGCCGATCCGTTGCAGGAACAAGCCGGTGAAGGTGCTGAACAGGGCGTCGCCGGGCGCCGCGGTGCCAGTGGCGCTCGGGCGCATCACCCAGCGTTTGATTTTCAACAGCACCTCGGCACTGACTGGATTGACCTGAATTCTGCCGGCGGCGAGCAGCGGCGCGCCGACCGGGATTTGACTCGCGTCGCCCGCGAGCAGGTGGCGTACCTCGGTGCAACGCCGGATCACACCTTCGGTGGTCGTGGTCCAACTCTGGCGCGTCGAGCCGGGACGCATGACCTCGACCAGGTACGCCTCTTCCCACACGTGCCAGGTCACTTTGCAGGTCTGCGCGGTGGTCGAGAGCGGCTTGGGCGCCCCTGCGCGGTAGACCGCGGCCGTCATGACGATGGTGGTCGGCAGACCGCGGCTGAGCTTGCCCTGCAAATTCGCATCCACGATGTCTCGAAATAGCAGATCCAAGTACAAGAGCCCGGTGTCGGCGTCCCAATCGAAGTGTGCTTCACGCGTGACGACGACCTCGTCGGCCGCGGCTTGTGCCCGCGCGGGACGGCTGGAAAAGGTGCAGATTGACGCGATGGCCACGCCGAGCAGCGCTGCCAGCCCCCAGTGCATCCCCGAGCCCTGCTCGAGCCTGCTATTGACCACCAGCAGGCCCCTTGCCGCGAACTGGGATGAAGCCCAATACGTTCGAAAAGGCGAACACGAAGCCGCCGGCGCTGGTGTCCATCCGGAAGCCGAAATTTCCGGTCAAATCGATGGGTACCTGCGCAAACCCGGAGTAGCCGACGGGAGGGCTCGTGATGTCCCGTGTACCCGCGACGCCGTAGATGCCCATGCTGGCGAAAAAATCGATGCCGTAGATCGAGCGGTGTCCGCGAAACAGCGGCACGCGATATTCGCCCGCGATTTTGGCCGCGTATTTGCCGTAACGAACCTCGACGATGTCCGTGCCCAGGAAGTTGGGCGGGGGGCGGCGATCGAAATTCACGCCCAGGATGCGCGAGGGCAGGAAATCGCTGAAATCCCCCACGTAATATTGCTCGAAGAAGGGCGCGTTGCCCGAGATTGCGCCGGCGAACAGTTCGAGGCGCAGCACGTGTTCGTTCCACGGCAGCCGCCACCAATGCGATGCCGCGACTTCGGCGCGTTGGTAGTCATAGTCCGAGCCGAAAGGCAGAAGCCCCACCTCCGCCATGACCGAAGCGTGCCAGCCGCGCGTGGGCAAGAAGGGATGATCGCGCGTGTCGTGCTCGAGCGTGGCGCGCAGCGTGGACAGCACGCTGCGCCCGCGGATGATGTCGAAGTCGATCGGTTCACGCGCCAGCTGCGAGTCCCCGGTGTCGGTGCGCGCGCCGCGCAGATGGGAGGCTTCGAGCGGATAGCTCGCCTCCAGCGTTTCGAGCCGGTAATTGAGCCAGAGCTGCGTGGAAATCGACAAATCTCGGCCGACGCCGAGCGAGCCGCCGAAGCGCTTGTAGTTGACGACCGCGGACTGCGAGCTGCTGGTTCCGGCCGGGTCATCTTTCAGCACGCCCGCGTTGCCGAAGAAGTCACGCGCGTTGTTGTACAGCAGCGTGCCGCTCGTCATCCACGAGCTGCCGAGGAACGCCGGGTCCAAGAAGCGAACGCGCAGTGCCAGTTGCTCCTCTGCGACCGCCATCGCCGAACCGAGGGTGATGCCGGTGCCCACCAAATTGGTCTCGGCGACGTCGATCGCGCCGTAAGCGGTCAAGGGTCGGCTGTTGCCGTGGGTGTCGGCGTCGGCCGAGATCCCCATGCGCACGTCGTTGACCACGATCGTGTTGCGCTCCACGACTTCGATCACGAGCACTACGAGCCCGCGCGAGGAGCCTTTGCGCAGCGAGAACTGCACGTCTCGGAAGAAACCGGTGCCGAGCAGGCGATAGCGCGAAAGCTCGACTTCCGGATCATCGACGTCGAAGACGTCACCGCGTTTGAACGGCACGTAGCGCAGCACGACTTGTGCCCGTGTGCGCGTGTTGCCGCGCACCTCCACGCCCTCGAGCGTGTAGCGCACGGCCTGCGTGACCAGGCCGGGGTGCGGCTCGACGCCGGGTGGGCAGGGACAAGTCTTCCCTGCGTCAGAGAGGGGTGCGCGCGGCTCCGGAATGCCCGACGTTTCAGCGCCGGCCGTCGACGGCGCCTCCCTGGCTCCCGAGCCCCAGGTGTCGACCGCCGACGAGCTCTTGGTCTCACCGGCCGCGGAAGCCTCGGGCTGTGGCGCGGGGGCTGCCGCTTGCGCATGGGCGGGCAGGGCTGCCGAGAGCGCGCAGGCCAGCACCAGCGCACAGCAGCTGACTCGGGCGAGCGCGCGCCTCACTGCCTTTGAGACGTGCCCAGGCGCACTTCGATTCAATGCAGAACGCCGCCCCCGCTGCATTCCCGAAGCACCCTTCAGCCCGTCCGCCGAATATCCGTTGGAATTCGCTCGTAGGTCTCGCACAGGCTCGCCATGCGATCGGCCACGGCCAGATCGATTTCACTCGGCAGCGCGCGGTATTCCCAGTTGCCCGAAGCCGTGCCTGGCACGTTCATGCGCGCTTCCGTGCCTTGGCCCAGCAAATCTTGGAGCGGGAAAATGGCGGTGTCGGCGCAGGACATCAGCGCGACGCGGATCAGGTCCCAATGGGCATCGCTGCCGTCGCTGCCAGCGTAGGCCAGCGCGCGCTCGCGCTCCGCGCGCAGCGCGTGTTGCTCGTGCTCGTTGCGCGCACGTTGATGGCTACTGAGCCAACCCACCACGGTGTCGTTATCGTGCGTGCCGGTGTAGACCACGGTGCGCTTGGGGAAACGGTGCGGCTGGTAATCGCGTGAGTTCGGGTCGGCGAATGCAAATTCGAGCACGCGCATGCCCGGCAGCTCGAAGCGGTCGCGGAGGGCCGCGACTTCGGGCGTGATCAGCCCCAGATCCTCGGCGATGAACGGCAGTCGACCGAGTGTGCTCTGCACCTTTTCGAAAAAATCTTCACCCGGGACGCCGACGAAGCGTCCTTCGCGGGCGCTGGGCGAATGCGCCGGGATCTCCCAATAGCGGTGAAAGGCAATGAAATGATCCAGGCGCAGCGCGTCGAAGCGCTCGAGCGTGGATTTGAAACGATCGAGCCACCAAGCGTAGCCAGTCTCGCGCAGCACGTTCCAGTCGTAGAGCGGGTTGCCCCAGCGTTGCCCGTCTGCGCTGAAATAGTCGGGGGGCACGCCGGCGACGACGCGTTGTTGTCCCTGTTCGTCGAGCTGGAAGATGGCCTGATGCGCCCAAACATCCGAGCCGTCGTGGGCGACGAACATGGGCACGTCCCCCAGCAATTTCACACCGCGGGAGTTTGCGTGCTCGCGAAGCTTGGACCATTGGCGCGCGAACTCGAACTGCAAGAACTCGTGATATTTCTGCTCATTTTCCAGCTCACGCCGCGCGGCTTCGATGGCCGTCGGCGCGCGTCGCTTGAGTTCACTCGGCCAAGTCGTCCATGACTGTCCGCCGTGCTTGGACTTGAGGGCGCGAAACAAGGTGTAGTCCCCGAGCCAGTGGCGCTGCTCTTCGACGAAGCGCGCGAGCTCGGCGCGTTCGCCATCTGCGAGCCGAGCCTGAAAGCGCGCGAACGCGCGGCGCAGCCGGCGCTCGCGGTAGCGCACGGCAGCCGGGTAGCGCGCGTGACGGCTACTTGCGAATGCGCGTGGATCGCCGAGCTCATTTCTCTCGAGCAAGCCGCGTTCGGCCAAGACTTCCAGGCTCAGCAGCAGTGGGCTGCCCGCGAAGGCGGATGGGCTGTCATAAGGTGAAGCGCCGCCGCCGAGCGGTCCGACCGGCAGCATCTGCCAATAGCGTTGGCCCGCGCGAGCCAGAAAATTCACGAACCGATGCGCTTCGGGGCCGAGATCACCAACGCCGTGCGGACCCGGCAAAGAAGTGGGGTGAAGCAAGATCCCACTGCAACGTTCCGAAAAAGCGTTCATGCTAGTTGTCCTTCGACGGGCGAGGCTAGGCGGCTCCGGTGTCGCGGTCGGGCGGGCGGAGCAGGGACAGCACGATCGAGCCGGTGAGCACGGTCACGATGATCGCCAGCGACACCAAGCTGGGGATCGGTACGAACTGGGCAATCGCCATTTTGATGCCGATGAAGATCAAGATCAGCGCCAGCCCCGTGCCAAGGTGGTGAAAGCGATTCATCATGCCCGCGAGCACGAAATACAGAGCTCGCAGCCCGAGGATAGCCATGATGTTCGACGTGTATACGACGAACACGTCCCTCGAAACAGCCAGCACTGCGGGCACCGAATCGACCGCGAACAAAAGGTCGGTGACCTCGATCACGACCAACACCAGAAACAGTGGCGTAGCGTAGCGCACCCCGCCTTTGACGATCGTGAAGTGATCGCCGTTGAACTCTTCGGTCGTGCGCAGGAAGCGTCGAGCCAGCTTGAGTGCCGGACTGTCTTCCGGGCTCACCGCTGCCTCTTCTTTGCGGATGGCGAGCTTCACGCCGGTGTAGATCAGGAACGCGCCGAAGGCGTAGGTCAGCCAATGGAAGCGATGAAGCAAAGCCGCGCCGGCAAAAATGAAGATCGCGCGCATGACCATTGCCCCGGCGACACCCCAAGCCAAAACCCGGTGCTGGCGCGAGTCCGATAGCCTGAAGTAGCTGAAGATGACCAGGAACACGAACAGGTTGTCGACCGACAACGACTCTTCGACCAGGTAGGCGACCAGGTAGCTTGCTGCCAGATCGCGCCCCAGACGCCACCAAACGAAACCTCCAAACAGCAGGCCGGCGGCGATGTTGAATAGGCTGCGCACCACGGCCTCGCGAAACGACATGTGTCGCCCGCCCTTGCCGAGGAGCGCAATATCGATAGCCATCACGCCGATAACGACGGCGGCAAACACGGCCCATTCGAACGGGCGTGCGCTCGTGTGCATCTTCGCCTAGCTATCATGATGGGCGCGCGCATGCTAGAAGCAGGAACGCGCATGGCAGGGCCTTTTGGTCGAGAAATTCGAGCTATTTGTCTCACGTCAGTCGTGGTCGCGGTCTTTCCTTCCGGCCTCGCTTGTCGGAAGACGCCGGAACCGACCGGTGCCGGCGCGAGTTCCGCCTCGCACGTTTCCCCGGGCGCGGTTCCGAGCCCGAATCCGCACAGCGCACCCGTTTCATCGCCCTCGGCGGCCCTCGAAATCACCTGGGCGGATCCCCCCGGTCTGCGGCGCGTGCCACCCAAAAATGCCATGCGCAAAGCCAGCTATGAGGTGCCACGCGCGAGCGGCGACAGTGAAGATGGCGAGCTCGCCGTGTTCTATTTCGGGCCTGGACAGGGTGGGTCGATCGACGCCAACGTCGAGCGCTGGGTCAAACAGTTCTCGGGCGTCTCCGCTTCCGACGTCAAGCGTGCCGATCGTGAAGCAAACGGGCTTCGTCAGCACACTGTCGAGATCGAACACGGCACCTTCGATGCCGGGCCGATGGCCATGAGCGGCGGCAAAGGCCCGAAGAACGATTACGCGTTGCAAGGCGCGATCGTCGAAACGCCGAGCGGCGCGTATTTTTTCAAAATGACCGGTCCGGCTCGGACCGTCGCAGCCGCGCGTGCACCTTTCTTCCAGCTCCTCGACAGCGTTCGCGCCGCTCACTGACCGGGGCTTCCCGAAGCGTTGCTGGGCTTCACCGCAGCGCGAAAAATTCCCGGGCGGGGCCAATGTGGGTGCGCGTTTCTGCGTTTCCGGCCGCCCCACCGGCTTGACCTGTGGCGCTGCCTCGGACAACTGTCCCGGCCCATGCGTAACTTCGTGCTGACTCCGATCGCCCTGTTCGTGACCGCTTTCTCGAGTGCCTGCACCACTCAGCCCGCGCCCGCCTTCGCCTCCGCAGCGAACGAGTCGGGATATGCGGAGCGTTACCCGAGTGCGCTCCTCGGAGCTCGCACCGAATTTGCAACCGATGAAACTCGCGCGCGCGAAATCTTCGCAGACTTCCCCAAGTACCCCGGCGCGCTCACGAATCCCGATGGTGAGCAGGTCTCGGAGATCGTTACCCGTGCGGACGCTGCGGGCAAGAGTGGCGCGTACGGCCGTCAGATGGAAGAGCAGAGCCATGTTTCGCGCTTCTTCAGCCAAGAAAAAGACGGTCTGAACCAAAAAGTGGGTGGCGCGGCACAATACGCGGCCAAGCAAAAGGAGTGCACCGTCGACGTCGGGAGTCCGGCGATTGGCGCGCTGGATCGCGGCATGGACAAGGCGATGGAAGATCGCCTTCACGATCACGACGAAGCGCAACGCTACATCGAAGATCACCAGGACGCGCTCGGCAAAGCCAACCTCGAAAAGCTACAGAAGCAAGCCGACGACATTGCGCTCGCGAGCTACCTCGTGCACGTGCGCGTGAAGCAGCTCAAGCTCGAGCTGTCGCAGTTGGTCGCGGAATCCTCTGACGTCAAAAAAACGCTCGAGCGGAGCGACAAGGAAGCTCAGGCCGTGCTCGCGGATTCGGCGGCATCCAAGCAAGCCAAGGCCACCGCTCAAAAGCGCGTCGATGCCGCAAAGAAGGCCAGCACCGGGCTCGACATCGAGATTGAGCAGGCCAACCGCGCAGTCCAAGAAATGGACGCGCGCAGCGAGAAGCTGGAAAAGGACTACGGCGCCGCCCTCGAGGCCCTGCAAAAGTCGCTCAAGGACCTGCCGAAGAAGACTCAGTGACTCTTTGCCACGCTCTGGCGGGCGTTCTGACTCGCTCTTCCTTCGCCAGACTGGGCCTGAGTAGTGGTAAGCAAGCACTATTCAGATGTCACAAGCATTCGCACTGATTCTGGCAGGTGGTAGCGGAACTCGATTTTGGCCGGCATCGCGCACGAGCCGGCCAAAGCAGGTGCTGGCCATCGGTCCCGGCGCCAAAGATCCGCTGATCGCGCGCACTGCTCGTCGGATCGAAGCGCTGATCCCGGCCGAGCGGGCGATCATCGCGACGGGCAGCTCGCTGGTCGACGTGACCCGCGAGGCATTGCCCTGGTTTCCCGCGAGCTCCTTTTTGGCCGAGCCGGTCGCGCGCAACACCGCGGCGTGCATCGGCTGGGCGAGCGCGATCATCAAACGCCGCGATCCAGAAGCCCTGATCGCCGCACTGCCCAGCGATCAATTGATGGAGGACGAAGCAGGCTTCCGTGCTGCCGTCTCCCAAGCCTTCGAAATCGCCAAGAGCGGCACGATCGTCACGATGGGCATCAAGCCCAACCGCCCCGAGACTGGCTACGGCTACATCGAGCTCGGTCCAGAGCTGCACCCCGGCGTGCGCCGCGTCCAGCGCTTCGTCGAGAAGCCCACGCGGGAGGTGGCCGAGGGCTACGTGCAGAGCGGCAATTACTTGTGGAACGCGGGCATGTTCTTCTTTCGCGCACAGACCATGCTGGACGCCATCGCCGAGCACATGCCGAAGCTGTTCGAGGGCATCGAGCGCATCGAGCGCGCTGCCCAGCGCGGTCCGGAGGCCGAGCGCGCCGAAACCGTCGCGGTCTTCCAGGCCTTGGACTCGATCAGCATCGACTACGGGATCATGGAAAAAGTGCGTGAGTTGGCGGTGATCCCGGCCGATGTCGGCTGGAGTGATCTCGGCAGTTGGCACACGGTTTGGGAGCTCGGCACCAAAGATGCGGCCGGCAATGTGGCACACGATGCCGCGGTGCTGGTCGACGCGCAAAACAACCTGATCGAGAATCTGCGCACCGTGCCCAGCGGCAAACGCGTGATCGCCTTGGTCGGTGTCCACGATCTGTGCGTCGTGGATACCGATGACGCGCTCTTGATCATCCCGCGTGAACGTTGTCAGGACGTGCGCGAAATCGTGGCCGCTCTCAAGGGCCGAGGCGATCCGGTTTGAGCCGTTTCGCCGGGGATGGCCACGCGCTCGTGTGTGCGCTCGTTCTCGTGCTCGTCGCGGCTGGCTGCGGTAAGTTCCAGCAGGCCCGCGAGTGCGCCACCTTCGTCAAGACGGTGAACGCATGGCTCGAAAAGGACGCAGCTCAGGGCTCCGGAGACGCGAGTCTTACGAGCGATCCCAAACAAATCGCCGAGCACGCTCGGCGGACCGCGCAGCACTATACGGAGCTGTCGCAGCGCTTGGCGGCGCTGCACGTGGAGGGTGAGGATCTCGCGCCGCGCGTCCAGCGCTACGAGCAAATTGCCGACAGCGCGGCGCTCGCGCTGCGCGACGTCGCGGACGCGCTGGATCATGGTGATCTGGAAAAAGCTCGGCAAAAGCGGGTGGAGTTCGACACCGTGGCTCAGCGCGAGGCCCCGCTGGTCAAAGAGATCAACGGCGTCTGTCGCTGAGCGATCGACCCCGGGGCAGGTCGACGGAGCCCTGATTCAGCGCTCCAGCGCCGCTCACTTTCGCTTGCGGGGCGTTGCGGCGCGCGCCTTGGCGCGTCCCGCAGGGCGCTCCGAACGGGGCGCCATTCGCCCGGAAGATGGGCCACGCGTGGAGGCGGGAATGGCGTCCCCGGCGAGCCCCTGCAAGCGCTTCAGTTCGTCGCGTAGGCGAGCCGCAGTCTCGAACTGCAGGTTCTCTGCCGCAGCGAACATCTCTTGGCGTAGGGCTTCGATCTTTTCGAGTACTTCGAATTCGCTCGGCTCTTTGCTGGAGCCGTCGGGGCGCTCGCGCGCGCCGCTCTTCGGCACCGCGTAGTAGTCGGTCTGACCGCTCGCCGGATTCATGTCGAAGATCGCGCGCTTGATGGTCGCCGGCGTGATGCCATGCTCGGTGTTGTAGGCGATTTGCAGCGCGCGCCGGCGATAGGTCTCGCTGATCGCGAACTTCATCGCTTCGGTCTCGCGATCCGCGTACATCAAGACCTGACCACGAGCGTTGCGCGCCGCGCGGCCGATGGTCTGAATCAAGGAACGCGTGCTGCGCAAGAAGCCCTCTTTGTCGGCGTCCAAGATCGCCACCAGGCTGACTTCCGGCAGGTCCAAACCTTCGCGAAGCAAATTGATGCCGACCAGCACGTCGAACTCGCCGGCCCGCAAATCCCTGAGGATCTCGATGCGCTCCATCGTGTCCACGTCCGAGTGCAGGTAACGCACGCGCACGCCGAGCTCCGCGTAGTACTCCGTGAGATCTTCGGCCATGCGCTTGGTCAGCGTGGTCACCAGCACGCGCTCACCGAGCTCGACGCGGTTCCTGATCTCGCCCAACAGGTCGTCGACTTGGCCGGTGACCGGGCGCACGATGATTTCGGGATCGATGAGCCCGGTGGGACGGATCACTTGCTCGACCACCACGCCTTGCGAGCGTTCGAGCTCGAAATCACCGGGCGTGGCCGAGACGAAGATCGTCTGGCGCATGTGCTTTTCGAACTCTTCGAACTTGAGCGGGCGGTTGTCGAGCGCGCTCGGCAAGCGGAAACCGTATTCGACCAAAGTCTCTTTGCGCGAGCGATCGCCGCGGTACATCGCGCCGATCTGCGGCACCGTTTGGTGCGACTCGTCGATCACGAGCAGAAAATCTTCGGGAAAATAATCGATCAGGGTCGGGGCTGGGTCGCCTGCGTTGCGCTGCGAGAGGTGGCGCGAGTAGTTCTCGATGCCTTGCACGAAGCCCATCTGCTCCAGCATCTCGAGATCGTACGAGGTGCGCTGGCCAATCCGCTGCTTTTCCAGAAAACGTCCGGCTTTGTCGAAGTAGTCCAGGCGTTCGCGCAGTTCTTCGCGGATCCCCTCGATCGCGCGGTTGAGCTGCTGGCGCGGCGTCACGTAGTGCGAGCTCGGAAACAGCGAATAGCGGTCGAGTGAGCCCAGCACCTTGCCGCGCAGCGGATCGACCTCACTGATGCCGTCGACTTCGTCACCGAAGAACTCGACGCGAATCGCCCTGGCCTCTTCATAGGCCGGAAAGATCTCGACGACGTCGCCGCGCACGCGGAAGGTGCCGCGGTGGAAATCCACGTCGTTGCGCTCGTATTGAATATCGACCAAGCGACGCAGTAGCTCGTCGCGGCGCATCTCCTCACCTTTGACGATCTCGATCAACAGACCCGAGTACGTCTCCGCCGAGCCGATACCGTAGATGCAGCTCACGCTGGCGACGATGATCACGTCCGAACGCGAGAGCAACGCGTGCGTGGCCGTGTGGCGCATGCGATCGATCGTGTCGTTGATGATCGCGTCCTTCTCGATGAAGGTGTCCGTGGTCGGGATGTACGCTTCGGGCTGGTAGTAGTCGTAGTAACTGACGAAGAAGGCGACCGCGTTCTCCGGGAACAGGTCGCGCATTTCTGCGTACAGCTGCGCTGCCAGCGTCTTGTTGGGCGCGATGATCAGCGTCGGCTTTTGCAGCCTTTGGATGACGTTCGCGATCGTGAACGTCTTGCCGCTGCCGGTGATGCCGAGCAGCGTTTGATGTTTGACGCCCGACGTGAAGGACTCGAGCAAGGATTCGATCGCCGCGGGTTGATCACCCTTGGGCTCGAACTCACTGCGCAGCTTGAAATCGGGCATATCGGAGGAAACGCTCAGCTTGTCATGGTGCCTTCACCGATCAAGGTAAAGTCACCGTACACCCTCGAGCTCGCTCCGCGGTCGTCTGTCACCGGGGGCTTTGCCTCGGTCGTCGGGGGCTTTGCCCCCGCCCCGCTGTCGCGGGGCCTCACCCCCAAGTTTGGGGCCCCGGCCGCGATCGTCGGAGGCTTTGCCCCCGCCCCGCTTTGGCGGGGCCCCACCCCCAAGTTTGGGGCCCCGGCCCCAAACTATTTGTCTCGGGCCGAGCGGGACGAGTCGCGGGCCAGTCTTCGAGGGTTCGGGCCGAGCGGGACGGGTCTGTGCGGCCAGACTCCAAGCTATCGTAATGCGTCGAGGCGTCGTTCGGTCCCCGAGCGCGCGTGCGTGCGCGGCGCCCGAAGCTTCGATCAGCGCTTGCTGTACTGGAAGCGCTTACGGGCGCCGGCCTGGCCGTACTTCTTGCGCTCGACCTTGCGGTCATCGCGGGTCAAAAAGCCTGCCTTCTTGAGCGGGCGACGGCGCTCCGGATCTTCCGAGGTCAAGGCGCGGGCGATGCCGTGGCGCATGGCATCCGCCTGGGCGCTGTGTCCGCCGCCAGCGACGGTCGCCCGCACGTCGTACTTGTCGAGCAGCTCGAGCAGCTCGAGCGCTTGGCGGGCGATCATGCGGCCGGTCTCACGCTCGAAGTACTCTTCGATGCTCTTCCCGTTGACCGTGATCTGACCCGAACCGGCGCCGATCCAAACACGAGCAACGGCGGTCTTGCGCTTACCAGTGGCGTACGTCTGAGCTTCGGACATTATCTGAGTGTTCCTCGAAAAATCACTTCGTATCAGAGCGGCAAAACGGCCGGCTGCTGTGCTTTGTGGGGGTGATCGGCAGAACCGTACACCTTCAGCTTGGCGAGCATTTCACGCCCCAGCACGTTCTTGGGCAGCATGCCTTTGACGGCCTCGGTGACCGGCAGATCCGGGTGACGCGCGATGGCTTTCTCGAAGCTCTCCGAACGGATGGCGCCCGGATAACCGCTGTGCGTGTAGTAGAACTTGTTCTGCGCCTTGGTACCGGTGACCTTCACCTTGTCGGCGTTGATCACGACCACGAAGTCGCCCGTGTCGGTGTGCGGGGTGTACGTCGGCTTGTGCTTGCCGCGGAGAACGGAAGCCACCTTGGACGCCAAGCGCCCGAGCGGTTGATTGGTCGCATCGACCACCCACCACTTGCGGGTAGCGATCGTTTCGGCGGGTTTTGCCACGTAACTCGGCATCTTGAAGGACCTCAAAAGCGGCACTGCCGCGGGGAAAGGGGTCGGTCTACTAGCGTCCGCCGCGCCTTGCGTCAAGCATCAGCCGAAATAGCCGCTGAAGATTCGTTCCGCGGCCACGAGCGAGGAGCCGTAGGCGGCTCTCCGGCTTTTTGGCCGGATGGCCCTGGGGTGCGATAAGCTCACAATTGCGCAGGTTTTTTGGCGGCGGCCGAGCGTTCCCGAAACCCGCCGGAACGGTGGGCGAATCGGTATACTGCAGTGCTTCACGATGTCGAACGCTGGCAGTCCGCGGCTTCTCGAGCGCCTCGTGGCGGACGGGTTGCTCGCCCCGGAACAACAGGAGGCCGCCCTCAATTACATGCAGCGGAGCGGGGAACGGGTCGAAGAGGCGCTGCTCGACTTGAACTTCTTGGAGGAAGTCCCGCTCCTCAAGTACTTGGCCACGCTGCACAAGACGCGCTTCGTATCCACCGAGAAGCTGGCCAAGGCGGACATCGATCGTCTCACGCTGGACAAGGTGCCGAGGAAGCTGGCCGAGCGCGATCTGATCTTCCCCGTGCTGTACGACGCCAAGAGCAACGTGCTCAGTGTCGTCACGCCCAACCCCGACAACGCGCCCGCGCTGCACGATGTTCAGCTCGCTTCGAATTTGAAGGAGGTGCGCGCGTTCGTCGGGCGTCCGCGTTCGGTACGCGCCGCGATCAACAAAGCCTTCAACGGCGACATCCACGCGTTCGCGACGCTCGACCGCACCGCGCACGAACAATTCACGACCATGCTCGACGTGTACGAGCGCAACTTGGTCAGTGAAGAGAGTCTGACTCTGTCGGTTGCGCGTGAGGCCAGCAGCGGTGAGCGCATGCTCGATACCGCTGATTTCGAGCGCGCCCGCCCCGGTTCATCCGGAAAAGGGATCAACGACGAATCTTATCTCGAAACGCTCAACGTGCTGGTCTCGCTGATCGAGAACACGCGCGCCGATTTGCGGGGCCATTCCGCGCAAGTGGCGCGTTTGATGAAGAAGATTTGCGAGCGCATCGGACTGCCCGCGGTCACGAAGAATTCGCTGGTGGTCGCCGGGCACGTTCACGATCTGGGCAAGATGGGCGCGTATCACCTGACCACGCTCAACGTCGCTGAGTACGAGGGACACCGCGCGCAGGCGCAAAAGCAGTACAAAGCGCCGCTGAGCTTGCTCGAGGCAGTTCGGCTGCCGCGCGAGGTGGAGCAAGCCGTGGAGCAAATGTACGAGCGCTTCGACGGCAAGGGTCTACCCGACGGTGCATCGGGCAAAGAGATCGCGCTCGGCGCCCGGCTCTTGGCCATCGCCGACACCTACGCCGATCTGACCCAGAATCCGCGCAACCCGTTTCGCAAGACGCTGCGCCCGGTACAAGCCTGTGAAGTGCTCGAGCGCTACAAAGGCACCATCTTCGACCCGAACATGGTCGACCTGTTCAAGCACACCGTCACCGGTGAAGACTTGAAAGCGCGGCTCCTGGCCAATCGTTATCGCGCTTTGATCATCGATCCCGATCCCGAAGAGACCACGGTGCTGGAGTTGCGCCTGGTGGAGCAAGGCTTCGAAGTCTCGCAGGCGCGTCACTCCGATCAGGCGTTCAAGCTATTGGAAAAGGGCGACGTCGAGATCGTGGTCAGCGAGCTCGATCTGCAACCGAACGACGGCTTTGCGCTGCTCAGCGAGGCTCGCAAACAGCCCTGGGGGAAGAAGGTGCCTTGGGTGATCGTCACCGGGCGCGCGGGGGGCGGACGCACCGATGCGCAGCGCGCGTTCGAGCTCGGCGCGACCGACTACATGACGAAACCGGTATCGTCCGACCTGCTGGTCGCCAAGCTGAAGCAAATCATCGAACGCGAGGCGATCCGCGGCGGCCCAGCGCGCGGCGTGGCCGGCTCCCTCCAAGAGATGGGCCTACCCGAAATGGTGCAGGTCCTCTGGTATGGGCGAAAAACCGGCTCGCTCAAAATCCGTTCTGGCGCGAATTCCGGCGAGATCCACTTTGTCGGCGGGCTGATCTACAACGCGCTTTGGGCAACTCTCCGTGGCGAGGAGGCGTTTTTCGCCATGCTCGGGCTGGCCGAGGGGGAATTTGCGCTCGATCCGAACTTCACGGCGCCGCAGCAGGTCATTCAGGACAGCCCTGAAGCCTTACTTCTCGAGGGCATGCGCCGTTTGGATGAAGCTGCGCCGCGGGGTTGAGGGCTTCGAGCTTCGAGCTTCGAGCTTCGAGTTCGAGACCGCGACCCCGCCAGAATGTCGGAGCCCGCGCTACACGGAAGAGATGAGATCCTTCTCGGTACCTACCAGCAAATGCCACGCCGCCGCGCGGGCGTGGTATCCTGCCAAATTGCCGTGAAGGGTTTGGTTGTGTCAAACGTGCCTCCCCCACTCCTCGGTTTCAATAACAACGTCCGCCACCGGGGGCGCATCTTCCACATCCAAACGGAAGACTCCGGCATCAAGAATCCGCGGATTGTGACGCACTTGTTCGCTGATGGTGGGCGCATCATCAAGACGACACGCACCGAGTACGCGGAACACATAGCGCGCCCGGACATGCAGCCCTTCGTGCGTGGCCTGATGAAGGAACAGCACAAGGGCATGTTCACGGCCCTGCGCATGGGCGACTTGGACGACCTGCTCGAAAACGTCTGTGGTCCACTCGAGCAAGTACCAGAAGCGGACAAAGCCAAAGCGGCGGTTCCTGCCGTGGCTGCGGACGCGGCGCGCTCAGCCGCTCCTGCGTCGGGCGTGGCCGAGCCAATTGCCGCCCGGCGTAGCCCGAGCTCGGAATTCGAGACTCCGCCGATCTCGTCCGCCTTCGGTGAGGATGAGCGCGTCGTCGAACGCGCGGATCGCGCGCATGGGCTCTCCAATCCCAATCTGCGCAAAGTCGTCCCGTCGCCGCCTCCACCCACCGCGAAACCGCTCGATGTCGACGTCGCCTCGCTCGAACGTCTGGCGGAAAAGCCATTGTCCGTGGAACGCAACGCCGAACCGAACAGCTTGCTGTCGCAAGGCACCCCTGCGCTCCGCAAAGGGCGCGCCAATGCGGCAGCAGCGGCGGCTGCTGCAGCGGCCGCTGCTGCAGCCGGTTCGGGCACGCCCTCCGCCTCCCGCCCAGCCTCGCGTTTTGCCGCCGTTCCGCCGAAGAGCGCGTCGTCCATCTTCGGTGATGGCGTGATCAGCGAGCAATCGCTGGATGAAGTGATCTTGAGCTATTTGGCCGAAGACTTGGAAGGGTCTTCGGAGTAGCGCGGGCGCGCTCGGCGGCGCGTTTGACGCCACTTTTTCCGCGCCGCGCTCAGCCCGCCAGCAAGCAAAAGAAAAGCGGAACCGGTAAGTCCCGGTTCCGCCTTTCGGCCTCGAGTGACTCGAGGGGTCCGTGCGACAGTAGCGTCAGCGGTTCTCTTGCGGGAGTTGCTTGCGTTCGTCGTCCGGGGCCGAGCCCGTAATTGCGATCCGACGCGGGCGCGCGCGTTCGTGCTTGGGAGCCACGATGGTGAGCACGCCGTCCGCCAGGTGCGCGCTGACCTTCTCCGTATCGACGTAGTCGGGTAGCACGTACGATGCATCGAAAGCGCCGTAGCCGCGACCCACCCAGGCTCGTTCGTTGTCGTTGCCTGGGTACTTGCGCTCGCCATGGATCTTCAACACCCGATCTTCCACGTTGATCTGCAGATCGGATTGCTTCAACCCGGGAACGTCGAGGCTAAATACGAGTTCCTGCTCATTGCCGCGGATGTCGAGCGGCGGAGTGAACGTGCGTGCGGCGAGGGTGCCGCCGATCGGCCTTCCCATCACGTCGTTCAAGTCGCAGGCTAGCTCGTCGAGCAGGCGGTTCATTTGCGAAATGCCGGACCAGGTAGTGAGCATGGGTTCGTACTCCTTTCTCGCTTGGAGATGAGGTGGTTTGATGAGTGCTGGTGCCGCTCGCTCTGTTCGCGACGGGCGCCGAGCACTGAGTTCGAATTCGAGTTATGTTCGCTATTGGTCGTGTCAAGTGCTCGCGGCCAGCGCGGAGCTAGTTGGCGGAGCGGTCCAAACCAAGAGCGGCAGGCCGGTCAGCGGCTTGGAATCGACGCGCGGGGCGACGATGCGCAAGATCCCGGACTTCAGAAACGCTTCGGCGCGATTCCCTTCGACGTCGCTGCCGACCGGGATCACCGTATACCAATGACAGTCGTCTGCGCCCGCGGTTTGCTCCACCGAAGCAGGCGGCGCCTGGCAAGGCGCGAGCGCGTGGACAGTCAGTGTTCGTGACTCCTCGTCCCAGTACACTCGCGTCGAGTCTGCGCTGGCTCCGGCAACGTGGAGCACAAACTCTACCCGTTGCTCTTGCTCGCTGACGCGTAGCTCAGGCTTTCGCCATGAGCGCCCGCGCACCAACGCGAGGTGAGCGTAAATCGGGACGCGCTCACCCAGCGCCGATCGACCAAAGGCTTGCCGCTGCAGCCGCTTCAACGCCAAGAACCAGCCTGCCGTCGAAGTCATGGCTCTCACGCGGCGTCCGGAAAGTCGGGGAAGCGAGGCTCCATGCGTGGAACCAGTCGCAACCTGGCTGGATGTCGACGCGCCCAACGAACCGAATTTTCGGCCAAGCGCCAGAGCCCCAGGTCTTCCGAGTCTGCAGATTCGCGCAGCGCTGTTCGAAGCTCTGGCCAAGCGGCCTCGGCTTCGAGCGCGTCTTCCAGCGCGTCCGAGGTCGGGCCATCCTCAAAAAAGCTCAATTCATTCCGTCGCATAGAGATCCTCCTTTCTCACGGGCGTCCGGTCTTTCCGGGCCCAACTAAGGCTCGCATAAGCACGCTCTGGCGCGGATCAAGGCCCCCCTTTTGAGTGGGAAAGCAGCTGTTCGCGGCCGGGCCAGGCGGGGAAATCCGTCGCGGTCGGGGGTGCGCTGCTGGACCGAGATCGCCCCCCTCTCCCATTTCGATGCGAGCTCTTCGTCGATGGCACCTGAGGTCCCAGGACCGCCACGTCACTCGCTTCAGCGCGCGGCTTCGCCGTACTTGGCGAGGTAGCCCGTGAGCCACAGCTTCTTCGCCGTGTTCTCGGAGGACATGTAGCGGATGGTACCGAAAATCGGGCGCACGGGTCCCCAGGCGCGGTCGTAGCGGCCGAAGCACCAGGAGATGCCGCTGTAGGAGTTGGGATCGCGGCCGTCGAGCGCGTAGCGATCGTTGAGAAAGATCGCGGTAGCGAGAGCCTGCTCTGGGGTTTTGCTCCACTGTAGAATTTTTTTGCCCCACAGCATGCGCAAATAATTGTGGATGCGACCTTCGCGGACCAGCTCGCGCTGTGCGGCGTTCCACAGCGGATCGTGGGTGCGCGCGGCCTCGAGCTGAGCGCGCGTGTACAGCACCGGGCGTGGATCGGAGCGATGCTCGGTGAGCGTCTTTTGCGCCCAAGCGGGCAGGGTATCGAAGTGTTGGTAGCGCGCCTCGTGAGCGCAATAGTTGAGGCCGAGCTCGCGCCAGACCAGCAGTTGATCGAGGAACGCTTCGCTGCTCGGTCGCATGTTCCAAAAACCCGCACGCTCGCCGCGCGCCCGCCCGCCCAAGTCCGCGAGCTTCCAGTCCTCGTGCTCGGCGATGGCGTCGACCACGCGGTGCGCCGAGAGCTGACCAAAATGCAAGTAGGGTGAGAGCCCGCTGCTGGCGGATTTGTCGGGGTGATTGCGCCCTTCGTCGTAGTGCTCGAGCTTGTGCTCGATGAAGTCATGCAACGTCTTTTGTGCCGTGCGAAACCCGCCGCGATAGCTGACGCTCGGCAGCGTGTGATCGATGGCTAGCGTGGCCAGCGCGCTCGCTTCACCGCGGAGCAGCGCGGCGCTGGCACTCGGCCAGCGTTTACGGATCGCGAGTGGAAATGCCAGCGTCGGCAAGTGCAGGCGAGCGAGCGGGCGCTGCGCGGGGCGCGCGAGCCAATGCTGCGCGAATGACTTTTGCAGCGCGCGGCGAAAGTCGAATGCGCGGAAGCAGGCCTTGTCCAAAGCGCGGATCGGCAGCACTCCGTTGGAATCCACGGCCTCCAGCCGGCAAGATAGCTTTTTGCCCGCCGCGGCCAGCATCCGCGGCAGAAAAAAACAGGGGAAGTCGTCGGTCACGATCACGACCGCATCCTTCGCCAAGGCAAGGAGCAGGCCACTGCCGGCGCCCGCTTCGGGTTCGACATACGCGTGATAGGCAATGCCCGCATGCGCGAACGCGCGCGCGTTTTCGCTCATGCCGTCGAGCACGAAGCGGTGAAAGCGATCGCTTGCAAACGGGTATGCGACGCGCAACGCCTCGAGCACGAGGAGCGGCTTGTTCCTGAGCTTTGCGTATTCGAGCGCGCGATCGAGCGCGAAGTTGTCGTGTGTGCGGCGCGCCGCGATCATCCAATACAGCACGTACTTACCGGACGCTCGCAGCTCGGCAGCGTTGACGGCGCGCACGCGCAGCTCTGGAACCGAAGAGGCGATCACGTCATTGAAAGGAACCCGAGACGCCCGCGCTGGTGAGCCCAAACCAGGGCTGCATGGCAAACTTCGGCGCGCGCGCTGGTTGAGCTCGCGCCGACTTTTCGCTGTGGCTGCTACTCGTCAGCAGCAAGATCGTGCCCGCGGCAACGCCGGCGATGCCCACGCCAAAACCGATCGTCGAGACCGTGGCCATGGTCTTGGCGCTATCCAAATCACTTTGCGTTTCGCACAGCTTGTTCGGGCAATCTCCCGCTTTGCTGAGCGCGAGCCCGCCCGTGATGCCGCCCACGATCAAGCCCGCGCCACCCACGCCGAAGGCGACGAAGGCGGGCAGCTTCGATTTCTTGGCGGCGGGTTGGGGCGAGGGGTTTTCGACCGGGGGCGGAGCGCCGGCAACGGTGCTCGCCGGGAGTGCGCCGACCGCGTTCGGATCCTTCTCGAGCTGCAGCGTGACTTCTTGGTGCTCGCCTTCGGCCAAGGTGACCGTCACTTGCACGGGTTTATAGCCCTCGGCACTGACCGTGACCTGGTGAGCGCCGGGATTGGTCGGGCGCTCGGCGCCGAGCAGGGCAGGGGGGACGGGCTTGCCCGCCACCGAGACGCTGGCCTTCACGTTGGCTGGCGTGACGTGAATCACGAGTTGCGCGATCTTGGGCATCGCCGCGGTCAGCACTTTCTGCGCGCGCTCCTGCGCATCACGAAACACCTTCGGTGCGCTTGCCGGCAGCACTTCGCGCACCGTCATGTTCAGATTCTCGGTGCCGGCGACTACCTCGCCCACGTTGACTTGGCACTCACCGAGCCGACCCAAGATCGTCGGCGCGTGGTGCAGCGCTTCGGCGCGCGTCAACTTCTCGATCGCCTCCGGACACTTGCCGGCGTCTGCCAACTGCACGCCCTGAATGCCGAGCGTGCGTGCTGCAGCGATGTTCTCTGCCGCTTCATCCGCGTGACTCGGCTGGCTGAGTGTTGCAATGAGCGCCGCGCACGATGCTCCGAGCACGTGTCTTCGAGCCTTCAGTGGGAGCATCGCGAGCAGCGCCGGCGAACGGGAAGCGTGAGTCATGAAACTCCTTTCTATGCCTACTTTCCGACGGAGAAAAGCGCAGCGCTCAGAACCCAATGTCGGTGTTTGTGCTTCGCGGGCTCACCGCTCGCGCTGGAACGCCCTTCGAAGCCGAGTTATTGCGCGGTGACGGCGGCGCTGCGCTAGGCGGCGCCGCGGCGGGCTTGGTCGCGGCCGCGCGGATTCGGTTCGGCTCGGCGGGAGCAGCGCTCGAGATGCTCGTTTCGAGCGCGACCGCGGGCGGCGGCGCTGGCTCGGGAACACTCGGCAGGGGGGAGACGATCGGCGCGCTCGCGGCTAGTCCGGTTGTCGCAGGAGCGATCTCACTCGTCGCCTGCACGCCCCGATCGCGACCGAACAGCAGTGCCGCGCCGGTGAACAGCGCCAACAGCGCGACCAGTCCAGCGACGAGCCAACGCTTGCGCGAAGACGATGCGAACGTCGGTTCGTCGGCATCGAGTGCCGGTGCATGTTTCTCGGGATGCGCCTGAAGCAACGCCTGATCCGTGCTCAGGACCTGCGTGACACCTTTCGCGTGCTGGCCTGAGTCCCAGGACGAAGCTCGCGGCATCGAGTGATGCACCGGCGGCGCATGACCGTGCAGCGTCTCGAGCTTCACCTCGGGTGACGACTGACGCGCGTAGGCGCCAGTCGTCACTCCGAGCGCCAAATCCAAACCCTCGATCAACTCATCCGCGCTCTGAAAACGCTGCTGTACGTCACGCGCACAGGTGCGTTGAAACCAGTCCGCCACACTGGCGGGCACCCACGGCGCAGCGGCGCGCAAATCCGGCAATGGACCCGTGCAAATTGCCACGAGCACGTCCGCGAACGAATCGCCGTTGAAGGCGTAGCCACCGGTCACCATGTTGTAGAAGACCATTCCCAGCGAATACAAATCCGAGCGCGAATCGACGGAGTTTGCGCCGCGAATCTGCTCCGGACTCATGAACAGCGGGGTCCCGAGCAGCGCACCCGTCTTGGTCGTGGAGTCGACGCCATGCTCTTCGAATTTGGCGATGCCAAAATCCAGCACCTTCGCCAACCAACCCAGCTCGTCGTCCTCCGACCGCGTCAAAAACACGTTCCCCGGTTTCAGATCCCGATGCACGATCCCGGACGCATGCGCGCGCGACAATGCCCGCGCCACGTGACGCGTGACCCGCACCGCTTCGTTGAGTGGCAAATCTCGCTCGCGCTCCAAGCGCTGCTCGAGCGTCTCGCCATCCAAGTACTCGAGCACGATGAAAGGCGTGCCCTCGGGCGTCTCACCATCGTCGTAAACCTGCACCACGTAGCGCGAGCGCAAACGCGCTGCCGCTTTGGCTTCGGTACTGAAGCGCTGTCGCGCCTCCAGCGACTGCGCGTGCTCCGCGGCAATCAACTTGATCGCGACTCGCTGCCCCAAAGTCAGATGCACCGCCGACCACACGGTGCCCATCGACCCCCGCCCAATCTCCTGCTCCAGCCGATACTTGCCCCCCAAAATCTCCCCCTCACGAATCGAACTGGGCAGACCTCGGGTCACGGCGACGGGTTCAGTCATGGCTGAGAGCAACAGGACCGCCTGGGCGTCCCCACGAGCGGCAAACGGTTATCGACAATGTTACGCCCGCATTCGCCCGAGTGGCTATGGTCAGCCGCGCCCAAACCTCCCGATCCCCGCGAAACCACATCAGATTTATCCTGGCCAATTCCGCCACCACGGGAAGCTGCGCCCCCTCGCAACCATTGATCTTACCGGTGGCTCGTGGCAAGGTCCGCCCGCTTTCCCAAAGCAAGGTGAGGTAGCCAAGCGGTTAGGCAACGGTTTGCAAAACCGTTATACGCCGGTTCGAATCCGGTCCTCACCTCGAATTTCTTTTTGATTGGCTCTCCTCACTTCGTGGTGGGGACGCGTGAAAAGTTGTTCAGGCGCAGGAGCTTCAGGCGGAGCTTCCTCCCACGCGTCAGCCCCGATCCTAACGCGGCTTCAAACTCACTTGGTACGCCGTCGTTGCTGACGGATCGCAAGTATTCAATGACGAGCTGCGGGTGATGGACCGATGCCATGCCCTATCTGGCGTCATGCATGCGCGAGGAAGCTGCCGACGCGATGATGCGCTTCTCGAAGTCATCATCCGATCGCTCTCGTTTTGAAGGGCGCTCGCGTGAAGCAACTGGCTGGAAGCGGCTCTCCTCACTTCGTGGTGGGGACGCGTGAAAAGTTGTTCAGGCGCAGGAGCTTAGGAGCCGCAGTCTGTAGTTTCCGAAGCTCTTATACCCGTAAGCTCTCCGAATCACGAGCTTTGCCTTTCCGTTGAAGCCTTCAG
>DASSMT010000156.1:0-3437 GCA_035688655.1 Polyangiaceae bacterium
ATGCCGACGTCGATCACCACCGCGCCCGGCTTGATCCAGGCTCCGGGGATCATTTTTGCTCGGCCCACCGCCGCGACCAAGATGTCTGCGCCGCGACACACTTCGGCCAAATCCTGGGTTTTCGAGTGCGCCAAGGTGACCGTGGCACTTTCGGCCAAGAGCAGGCCGGCGATCGGTTTGCCGACCAGGTTGCTGCGCCCGACCACGACGGCGCGGGCGCCCTCGACCTTGACGCCCGTCTCCGCGAGCAAGCGCATGCAGCCGCGCGGAGTGCACGGCACGAGGCCTTTGATCCCCGCCCAGAGCGCGCCGATGTTTTCAGGATGCAGGCCGTCGACGTCCTTCAACGGGGCCGTCGCTTCGATCACCTTTTGCTGGCGGATCCCCTGCGGCACGGGGAATTGCACCAAGATGCCGTCGACTTCGCCGGATTGGTTCAACTCCTTGACCAGGCCGAGCAGCGCGTCTTCCGTGGTGGAGGCGGGCAAGCGATGCACCTGCCCGGCGATGCCGACTTCGAGCGCAGCTTTCTCCTTGTTGCGCACGTATACGGTCGAAGCCGGATCTTCACCCACGAGCACCACGTGCAAGCCGGGCACGCGCTTGTACTTCGCCTGGAAGGCCTGAACGCCGCGCGCCACTTCTTCGCGCACGATTTTGGAAACTGCTTTGCCGTCGATGAGCGTCGCCACGGCGGACGCTTAACAGAGCGGCGGCCGAGGCGCTAGTCACGCTCGCAACCGACCGCAGCTCGCGTCAGAGTTGCACGTTGACCGTGGCAATCGTGACCGCGCCCTGCACGACTTTGACCGTAAATTGGCCGGCAGGGGTGGCTGGTGTGGTGGCGGTTGCAGCGCGCGCGACGGACACGGTTTGGGTGCCGTTCGAGTTCGCGGGCTCGACGTTGCCAAAGACCACCAGGCCGCTTTGGTTGGTGAGCGCGGTGCCGTCGTCGAGCACCCAACCGCGATCCACCGCGTAGATGCCGGCTTGTGACGTGGGCATGGTCACATGCAAGCCCGAGAGCGCTGCACCCGTCCCGGCACTCTGAAAGAACAGCACGACCTGCCCCGAATCCGGGCTGCGTAAGGTCGACACCGAACTGAAGATGCCATCCAAAGTCGAGGCGGCGACCAGCTTGAGGTCTACGTTACTGACGCGATTGGTCTGCACGGCTTCGTACGTCGGTAAGGCATCACCGCCCACGAGAGTCGGCTTGATGCTGACCCAGCTGGTGGCGAGGGTGGCAATTCCCTCGAGCGAGAACAGAGCAGTCGGATCGCTGCCGTTCCACGTGCCGCTGACCGGGGTGCCGGTCGCGCCGTCCGCGGTCACCGTCGCCTCACCCGTGTACGGCATGGCGCGCACGAACGAGTCATCGGTGAGCAGGAGAACGTGGCCTTGCAGGCTGCCGGTGCCGGCGTCCGAATCCGGCGTTCCCCCGCCTCCGCCGGCGGCGTTGCCCGTGCCGGGGCTCAGCGAAATTCCCGGCAAAACCGCGCAATTCTTCACGCACGCCGCCTCATATGGCGGGTGCTCTTCGGTCTTTTGGCAACCCAAGACCAGGCTAGCCAGGCCGAGTAGCAGCGCGAAGTGCGAACAGCGAGCAGGACTCACGAGCAACAGTTTACGCGGACAGCGGCGCCTGGGCCAATCTCCCCACGCGCGCCGAGAGCACCCGATGGAAAGCCAGCGCTGCCGCAATCAGCAGTATGCCAATCAGCTGAGAGGTGCTGAGCCCGAACAGCTCACCGCGGTCATCACTTCTTAGAAATTCGAGCCCGAAGCGCACAGCAGCGTACAGCGCGGTGAACGCTAGGAATACTTGGCCGTCATAGCGCTTACGTCCGTGGAGGTACAGAATCAGCAACGCAGAAATCGCAAAAGAAGCGCCAGATTCGTAGATTTGAGTCGGATGGACCGAGAGCGACGACTCGCTCATCGAGTGCAAGAGCCCGGCTTTGAACTCGGACTCACTGGCCGGGCTATTGGGCGGAAAAACCAGTCCCAGACGCGAGCTCGTGGGTGAACCGAAGCAGCAGCCGGCAAGCAGGCACCCCATGCGCCCGAAGCCCAGGCCGAGCGGCACGACCATGCCGGCCATGTCGGCGGCCTTCCAAAACGGAAAGCGATCGGCGCGTAGCAAGTACCAAGCAGCCACGGAGGCGCCCAAGAACCCACCGTAGTAAGCAAGGCCCCCGGCATAGAACCGCGCCCAGGCGAAGCAGTCACGCGCCTTGGGCTTGCACACCGAACGCGCGGCGTCCCACACGCCCGAATAGTCTGGGCTCAGACACTGCGCGCGATCCAGGTGCCAATCCACCTTGCTCGGATCCGTGCACAGGTGCACGTAGTCCCAAAAGTAACCGTCCGCGAACACGTGCAGCAAGCGGCCGCCGGCGATGCCGGCGAGCAACATAGCCAGGCCCAAATCGACGATCACGTCTGGATCTTGGCCGATGCGCTTGGCCCAGATCGCCCCCATCAAGGTCGCGAACACGAAGCCCGTGAGCAACAGCACGAAGTAACTCGGCGCCGGGATCGCGTAGCTTGCCCCCAAGAACGACAGATCGAGGGTGAACAGCCGACCTTGCATCGGGTCGCTTACACGCTCGGCGGTTTGCTGCTCGGACTGGGCGACAGAGCGGGCTCGGGCGTCAGGCGACCGGCGGCGTGCGCGTGGTGACCGCGCTTGGAGACGAACATGTCGAGCGCCATCAGGCCCACGCCTACGCAGATGGAGACGTCCGCCACGTTGAAGGTGGGCCAATGATCGGTGATGCCCCAACCGTGGACCACCTTGAAGATGCCGCGGTTCATGGTTTCGATCCAATTGGCGCGAAAATCGATGAAATCGATCACGCTGCTGCGGATGATGCGATCACTGAGGTTACCGAGTGCGCCGCCGAGCACAAGGGGCAA
Organism: Polyangiaceae bacterium; assembly: GCA_035688655.1. Lineage (GTDB taxonomy): Bacteria > Myxococcota_A > Polyangia > Polyangiales > Polyangiaceae > PMG-095. The sequence goes on from DASSMT010000156.1 coordinate 2,923, forward strand.
GCCCCACTTCAACGCGCGCTGCCCGGCTCCGAGCCGCCCATAGAGCGAGACGATGAACGCGATGGCCAGGCCGCTCACCAGCAGGAAAAATGGCCTGCGCACGAGCTCGCTCGCGTTCTCCAGCAAGCCCCAGGCGCCGCCGCGGTTGCGCGCCAAGGTGAAGCTCAGGTGATCGGGGATCAGCACGATGGCCGGGTCGAGCATGGTGCGCTTGGACAGCACGATCTCCGCCCAAGCCTTGCTCGTGACGTCGGCCACGAGCGAAATTGCCGAGACCACGCCCAAGAACAAGAACGTGGGACGAGCCTGCGGCAATTGCGACGGCCGCAGCGAGCTGGGTGCCGGAACCGAACCGAAGCCAACCGGCGCCGCCTCTGACGAGACTGACGAGAGAGACGCTACAGACGAGCCTGACGCAAGGGGCGAAACCGACGGGAGCGCCGCCGCTGCCGGCTGGGGCGCAGCTGACACCCCGATGGGTGCACTAGGGGACGAGGCCTCGGGCGCTTCGAGGC
>DASSMT010000184.1:0-27458 GCA_035688655.1 Polyangiaceae bacterium
TTTTCTGCTGATTCCGAAGCGCTCGCACAGCTCAGTGAAACTCTCCTCTGCCTCCAGCATTGCGGCGATGAACCGCACTCGTTCGTTCATTGGCGACGTCTCTTTCCAAGGCATGACCGCATCGGTGTACACCTTCGAAAATAGTGTCACCTATGTTGCCGGTTCGATTTGTCACCTATGTACCCGGTTTGAACCGTCGATTTTTGTAGACAGGTTTGGAGTGCGCAGCCGCGTCGACTTGGCGTGTCAGATGGATTTGGGGCGTTGCTTTCGCGAGGCCTCGCGCGGCGGGCCTTTTGCGAGCTCGCTCGACTTTGCAGCCATTTTCGAGCGGAAGCGAGCATGTGTGCGGCAGTGAGTTTGGGAAATTCCGAGCTCTTGGCGGGGTTGTCAGCGTTGGTTCGACAAGGCAACGCGCTGACCGCGCAAATGCTCGCGCACTTGCTGGAGCTCGAAGAGCGTCTCTTGCATCTCGAGCTGGGGTTCTCGTCTCTGTTTTCGTACTGCGTGGAAGCTCTGAGCATGAGCGAAGGCGCGGCAGGGCGCCGAGTGACAGCAGCTCGGGTGTGCCGGCGCTTTCCGCAAGCATTCCAGCACGTAGCTCAGGGTGACTTGTCGCTGTGCGCGTTGTGCGCGCTCGCGCCGCACTTGACGTTGGAGAGCGTGTCGGAATTGTTCCAGACGTGTCGGGGCAAAAGTCGGCGACAGGTCGAGGAGCTTCTTGCTGTGCGCTTTCCACGGCCTGATGTACGAGAGCAGATCCGCCGCCTGCCCACGCGTGCGCCAGGCCCAGCGGTCAACACGCGGGCGCTGCCGCGTGCCAAAACGGTCGAGGCGTTCTCAGCGCCGCCGCCGCGTGCCGAAACGGTCGAGGCGTTCTCAGCGCCGATGCCGCAACCGACGAGCATAGTTTCTGCAAGTTCCTCCACATCTTCGGCGGAAATGCCGGTTCCGGATCGGCCGCGACGGGCTCGCGAGCTCGAGCCACTTTCAGCCGACGCTTCGGCGTGCATTTCACAGCCGATGCGGAGCTACGCGAGCTGATCGAGCGCGCGCGTGCGCTCGCTCGTCATCGAATTCCGAATGGCGATCTTGCGAGCCTGATGAAGCTGATGGCGGCAAGCTTCGTGCACCAGGAAGAGAAACGGCGCTTCGGCATCGGAGCCAAGTCACGTCACAGCCACACCAAGGCCGAGAAGGTGAACATGGACGCGCCTGCCGCAGCCACTCGCAGAACTCCGCCGGGCGGAGCAGCGGAATCCGCAGCAAGCGCAACCCAGGCGAGTGCAGCTCTCCGAGTGGAGAACAGTAGGCACGCCACGCACACGTGCTACTTGCCCGTGAAAGTGCGGCAAGAAATTCACGAGCGCGACCGCGGCCACCGTGCGTTCGTTGCGGCCGATGGCCGGCGCTGCAACGCTCGCGCATTTCTCGAGTTCGATCACATCCGACCGCTCGCCTGGCGTGGGGGATCCGACGCAGCAAACATCCGTTTGCTCTGCCGCGCGCACAACCTCTTGCACGCCAGGCACTGCTTCGGAGCCATGCATCTGGCTGCGAAGATTGCCGCCAAGAAAATGGACGGAGCCCTCGGGGATAGCCGAAGGAGCAACCTTCGATAAAACCGCAAGACGCAGCTCAAGGCGAGCGCCTTCGTTGCCCCGGCGCATGGTCGCGCCGGCGGTGCGCGTCTAGGAGCCATACCCCGGCCACAGGTCGGGGCATGGAATGTGTAGAATCATGAGTGGCGTTTTGGCGGTTAGTCCCTTCTCACTCTCTCGTTTGCGACGCAGCTGGGAATGGCCGCGCCGCTGCCGACGAAGCCGCTACCGAGGCCCAGCCCCGCACTTGGAGGTGCGTCGTGGAACCAGGGATCGCCCACTCATTCGCAGCGCACGTAGCGTCGTGCTCACTTCGTGCTCGAGCACAGCGCTTTCAAGCGCGTTTTGGCGATGCGGTGGGCGAGGGGGCTCTGGTCGATGCCGAGCCAGCGGCGGGAGAGGCGTTCGGCGGCGGCCAGGGTGGTGCCGGAGCCGTGCATGGGGTCGAGCACCAGGCTGTGTTCGAGCGTCGAGGCGCGCAGGATGCGCTCGAGCAGCGATTCGGGCTTCTGTGTAGGATAGCCGGTCGCCTCTTTGAGCAGGGGTGTGTTGGCGCGCATCGCTGGGCAATCGGTCCACACGCTGCCGATGCGACGGCCGAGGTCGGCATAGTAGCGGTAGGTTTTGCCGGCGACTTCGCGATCGCGGTAGTGCCGCCCGTCGGCATCCACGTTCTTGAAGTGCATGCGCAGGCTCGTCTGTGCGTGCCGCTCCCGTAGGCTGGGGTCGTCACCGTTCCAGATCATCTCGCGGCCGCGGGCGTAGATCAAAATCGTTTGGTGCGTCACGCTCGGGCCGGTGCGGCGTTTGCCGCCGTTGCCCGGGACCCAAATCACTTCACCCTTGAAGGCAGCGCGTCCGAACACGCGATCAGCCAAGACTTTGGCGTCGTGCACGGCGCGATGATCGAGGTGCAGCCACAGACTACCGACTGCGCTGAGCACGTCGCGAACCGCGAGCAAGCGCGGCTCGAGCATGGATAGGAATGCGTCTAAGCCGCCCCAGGCATCCTTGTACGCGACCTCGCCCGACACGCGCTCACCTTTTTCTTGTCGCGCTCCGCGCTGGCCCCCGGCGTTGAACGGCGGATCCATGTAAGCCAAATCGAACTGGCCACGAAGCCCGCTCTCGAGCTCGGAGAGCAGCGGCAGGCAGTCTCCACACAACAGCTGGCCGCGCCCGACGCGGACGCTAGAAGCCACGCGCCGTTTCCGTCAATCCGCCCGTGGCCAGCGGACCGAGCTCGAACGGATCGTCTCTTGCGATTTCGTCCCAGTCACGCGCGTCGAGCGGTCGCGCGGGTTGGTTCGGGGGCAGCCATTGCCAACGCGGACCGCCGCCGCTGCAGCCCGCGACGGCTTCTTCCGGTGAGCAGGCGATGCGCAGGTGTACGTGGTCGTCGTGGCGCAAGCTGTCGCTGGGCTCGAGCATCACCGTTTCGGCCTGCCAGACCAAGGAATCCGGCTCGCCCAAGGCACGCGCGTGGTCGATGAGCAGAGCTTCGATCTCATGGCACACGAACATGAATTGCACGCCGATCTCCGGCGAGGTCAGAAGCGCGCGCAACAGCAGCCACTCACGGTCGACGTCGATGCGCACGTAGTCCGATGTGCCATCGACGCGCGCCAGACCATCGCCCTCGAAGCGCACGAAGCCGGGGCTCGGCAGCGAGGCGCCCGCAGGCGTGGTGACCATGAACAACAGGTCCACGTCGCGGCCGCTGCGGTGCGAATCGTGACCTGGGATGCGGCCGCCGGTCTTGGCCGACAGATCCCCGATCGACAGCGGCGCGCCCCCGGGCGACAGCCGCGCGACGCTGGCCGCCGCGCTTTGCAGAGCGCGCACCAAGCGCGGACTGCCGAAATAATGGCTGCTTTGCGGCCGATAGCGCACGAAGCCCGGGCCGCGCACGGGCAGCTCTTCGGACTCCGTGAGCACGCCGCGGTTGGGCACGCCGACCGTGCCGTGCAGGCCGGGTGCGAGCGGGGTGGGCGTGCTGAAGCAGCCGCTGACGAGCGCGCCGCACGCACTGGCCAGAGCGGCCAACAAGGGCCTCACGCGGAACGTTCGGGGATCCATGCTCGGATGCCATCGGCGATGGCGCTGAAGGCTTGGTGCGAAGCCATGCCATCGACCAAATCCAGTTTGGTGTCGCGCACGGTCAGATAACCGTGATCGATGAAGGCCTGAAATGCGTTTTGCAGAATGGTCTTGCTCACGGCTTCAGCGCGCTCGATGGAGCCGTCCAAGAACAGCCGGTGCCCGAGCGAGAGCGCTTTCTTGGTCAGCTCTTTCTCGGCCATTGGAGATTTTTCGAGCAGCTCCAAGGCACGTGCGGCCACGTAGTAGCCCTCGATGAAATTGTGCAGGATCGAGGCGTAGGTCCGGAGCCAGGTGTGCCCGTCCCAGCCGTCGTGACCGGGACCGTGCGAAAGCTGATCGCCCTCGTGCAACACTTCACCCGATTCGGCCATGGCCCGCACGGTGTCCTGGAAAATGGCTTCGAACGGTGCATCGGCGCGGAAGCGGAATTCGAACTTGAACAGCTTGGACAGTGCTTGCACGCGCTCGCGCACCCAAGCAAATGTGGCGTGCCTGCGCCCATCTGTCGCGTTCGTGGCAGGGGCGGTCAAGAGCGCCATCGCCACCAAGGCGCGCTCGACGAAGAAGTGCACGATGATGTTCTTGGACGTGTCGAGCGAGAGCCGCTGGTTGCGCAGCACGCTGTAGGTCGCGCCCTGTCCCGCTTGCTTGCCGGAGGCGGTCGGGTCTTCCAAAAATTGGATCTCCACCAACTCCGCATCGATGAACATTTGACAGGCTTCGCGCACGGCCTCGGGGCGCAGCGCACCGGAACTGGTACGCAAGAGTTGGCTCGAGCGCGCGCCCAAGCCCTCGGCCACCGACAGCAACTTGCCGCAATAGTCCACGAGCTCGGCGTGGCCGATGCCTCGCTGCTCGTGTGAGAGCAAGCTGAGCGCCGTGAGCGCTCCGGGCGTGACCGCGGTCACGCGATTGATCTCGTCCATCACGCGGTTGCCCAGGCGCGTGACCAGCGTGCGGCGCTTGGCCGGGGTCAGCGGCGCGTCGGCGGGTAGCTCGATTTCACGGCGAATTTCGCTGAAAGTCAGGATCTGCCCGACCTGCAGGTTGATCGTGCCGTAGCGGTGGCGCAAGAGCTCGCTGCTCTTGAGCAGGCCGGCGGCGTCCTCTTTGGTCTTCTCCGCACCGCGCAGCTCGCGTTCGTAACCTTGGGCTTCGATCACCCGCTCGTAGCCGATGCTGATCGGGACGAAGAAGCACTCTTGATCCGGGATGGCGAGCGCTGCGTCGGCCACCATGTTCAAGAGCCCGAATTTGGGGGCCAAGAGCTTGCCCGTGCGGCTGCGCCCGCCTTCCAGAAACAGCTCGACCGGGTAGCCGCTGCGCAATAGGCGCCGCACGTAGGCATCGACCACCGCGGCGTACAAGCGGTCGCCGCGGAACGAGCGACGAATGAAGAACGCGCCGCCGCGTCGGAACACCGCGCCCATCGGGAAGAAGTTCAGATTGTCGCCGGCCGCGATCACCGGCAGCGGCAAATTGTGCTGATTGAAGATGTAGCTGAGGATCAGATAATCGATGTGGCTCTTGTGGCTGGGTAAGAGCACGAGCACGCCGGTCTTGGCCGCGTTGCGCAGCCGCTCGATGTCACTCTTGTTGTACTCGATGCCCGCGTAAATGCGGGTGAACACCCGCTCGAAGATCACCTCCAAGGCTTTGATCGTGGTGCGATCGGGCGTGGCCTGGAGCTCGCGCAGCATTTCGAGCGCGCGCTGACGCAGCATGTACTTGTCGGTGCGCTCGTCGGCCAAGTCGTCGATCACCGCGCGCATCTTCGGGCTGCGGATGATCTCTTGGCGCACGCGCTCGGGCGGCTTTTCGGCGGGGCCGGTCACGCTGCGCCGCTCACGCTCGAGACGGCCCAAGACTGCGTACGTCAAGCGACGCACAAGCACCGGGTCGGGGCTGCCCGGGTTGTCTGCCAAGAACGAGGCCAGATCGATGGGCTCGCCCAGCTTCAACTCGACGTGCTTATAGTTGTACAAAAACTGCGCGACCGTGCGCAGGGGGCTCGGCCACTCGCGCGGGCCGAGAATGAAGTCGAACGGCTCCGTGCCGCGCGAGTCCGGAAATTTGGTCCACACGAACACTTGAGGCACGAGCAAAATCGGTCGCTCGCGCTTGCGCTGCAGTTGGAACAGCGTTCGCACTAGGCCGTCGCCCTCTTGCAACCCGCGCCCGCCGCTGGCACCGGCCGCGACGTCGAGCATGCCCGGTGGGCGCTTGAGGAAGAGCGCGGCGGAGCCGCCGCGTTCCAGCGCGTCTTCCAGCTCCAGCGAGCGCGACACCGTCTTGGGCGGCAGGATCGCGTTCAACCAACCTTTGCCCATCGGGTTCAGAATCCACAACCCCAGGTCGTTGACGAAGCGCACCTGCGGCAGGCGGTGACGCTTGGTGAGGTAATCCAGCGCGAAGAAATCGATGAAATTGAGGTTGCGCAGGACGTAAACGATCGAACCCTCGCTGGCGAGGTTCTTGACGGAGCGCACCCAGGCCTCGTCTACCTGAATCTGTTCGAAGAACCGCCGGTACACCGCGCGCAGCGCCGGGTTCGGCTCGTACGGTCGGGTCAGTTCGCGTTTCGGCATCGAGGGAAGAGGGCTCGGGGAGGGATACGGTCGATCATATACTTGCTGAGCGCTAGTCGCGCGAGTAGTCGATGACTGTCTTCATGCACGAGCAACGGCTCTCGGTTCTTGGCAACGCTCGCTCTCGCTTCATGGCGCACTGCGTATCGATTTCGGCCGCTGGGATTGTGGCCGTTGCACTCTGCAGTGCGGGACTCGCGTCTTGCAAGAAGAAGGCGCCGCCACCCGCGGTGACGCCCGCTGTCACGGCCCCGGGCACGGCCCCCAAACCTCGACCGAGCCTGCGCGAGGATGGCCCAGAAAGCAGCGAAAGCTCGGCGCCCGCGTCCGCGTCCCCGTCTCCAGGGCCGGTCCCCAAGCGCTGCCAGGAGCTGCCGCAACGGGCGCCGTTTCGCATCGGTGAGCTCGCGACCGCGCGCACGGATGACCCGGACGACGGCGGTCCCGACGACGACGACGAGGTGCCGGACCCGTACGCGGTGGAACTCGGCTCGGCGCGGGCCGACAAGGACGGCTTCACGCTCAGCGCGCTGCGCTCCGTGAAAGGCCAGACCCACGCGCTGATCGCCGTGGTCGACTCAGACGCGGCAGCGGGCAAGGTAATCGATTTGGGCGTGGTGCACGGGGACCCAGACCCGCCGCTGTTCGTGGCGCACGAGAAGGACTTGTGGCTGGTGACTCCGGACACTGACGCCGGCGGCGGTACGTTGCGCACGGGCGTGATCCACGACGCTCGCGGGGGCGCCAAGCTGACCTGGGGCCCGGAAATCACGGGCGTGCGCCGCGATTCCACGTTCGCGCTCGAGTCTTCCGGTGAGCACGCGCTGCTCGCCTACGCCGCGGAAGCGCAAGGCAAGATCCGGGTGTTCGGCGTGCTGCTCGCGCCCAATGACCCGAAGCAGAAGCTCACGCCAGAACCGCTCGGCGCGGCCGCGGCAGACGTCGATTCGCCGCGCCTGGCCGCGCGCAAAGGCGGTTATTGGTTGGCCGTGGCACACTCGCTCGACAGCGCGAAGACCCCGCCCAAGCCTCCGCCGAGCGACGCCGGGGCAGCCCTGGGCGAAGAGGCCGCGCTGCTCGACATCGGCGCCCGCCGCATCGAGGTGACGAAGCTCGACGCGCAGGGCAAAGCCATTTCCTCGGCTTTGGTGGTAACCCCGCCCGGGACACGCCCGATGAGCTTCGAGCTCGCATCGGCGGCCGACGGCAGCGCGTATCTCGGCTTTCGCGGCGATGATTCCACCCCGGGGGCTGCGGGTGGCGCGCTGCAGTTGGTGCACGTCAAACCCGACGGCAGCTTCGAGCGGCTCGAGCTCGGCGGGGAATCGAACGGCGCGGGCACGCCCTCGTTCTTGAGCGACGACAGCGCAGAGGGCGGGCTGTGGCTCACCGCCGCAGGCGAAAATGGCGCGACGCTCTTCGGCCGGGTGCGAGCGCAGAGCGCGCTCATGGCCGATGGCGTGGTGCGCGGTGGCGATCTGATCGCGGCACGCGAGGGCAAGCTGCTGCTCGCGCGCGCCGAAGGCACCGCGGCCGAGCTCAGCCTCTTGAGCTGCACGCAGTGAGCGTCAGAGCGAGTCGACGTCAGCGCTTTCTCTTGAGCGAGGTCAAGCGCGCGGGCAAATCCAAAATGGACAGGACTTCGATGTCGTCGTCGAGCGGATAGGATTTGGCCCCCGGATAGACCACGAACAGTCGCGACAGCTGCAAGTCCGCGAGCGCAATTCGCATCGACTTTGTCACGGTTGGTGCGTCGGCCAGCTTCATTTCGAACCCGTAGCGTCTGCCACCTTGCACGATCATCAGATCGAGCTCGGCCCCCTGATGCGTCGCCCAAAAGTAGGCTTCCGGTACCTTCGAAATCGCCAGGATCTGCTCGATCACGAAGCCCTCCCAGGACGCGCCCGCTTTGGGATGCCCCCGGAGTTGCTCATGGTGTGTGAGGTCGAGCAGGGCATGCAGGACACCGCTGTCTCTGACGTATACCTTTGGTGACTTGAGCTGCCGTTTGCCTAGGTTCTCGAACCATGGCTGGAGCACCCGCACAGCCCAAGCGCCGGCCAGGATGTCCAAATAGTGACGGGCCGTATTCTCGGACGCACCCAGCGCACGCGCGAACTCTGCGGCATTCCAGATCCCTCCGTGAAAGTGCGCCACCATGTTCCAGAACCGCCGCAAGGTGGCAGCTGGAATCGTCACCCCCAGCTCGCTCAGGTCACGCTGAAGGAAGTCTCTCACGTAGTCGCGGCGCCAACCGCTGCTGATGCGGTCTGTCCTGCCCAGGAACGAGCGAGGTAGACCACCGCGTTGCCACAGGCGAATGAACTTGTCACTTCCTACTTCGGTCAAGTCGAAACCGGTTACGTCGATATGACTGACGCGCCCGGCAAGGCTCTCCGACACACCCCGAACCAAACGCGGATCGGCGCTGCCCAAAATCAGAAATTTGGCAGGGCGGCGGGGACGATCCGCGAGAACCCTGAGCACCTCGAACAGCTTCGGCAGCCGCTGCACTTCATCGATTACGACCAAACCGCGCAGCGGTTCCAGCGTGAGCATCGGCGCTGACAGGCGCGCCAAGTCGGCTGGGTCTTCCAGATCGAAGCGGGTCACGCGTCGTCCGCGCGCCAATTGCCGGGCAAGGGTCGTCTTGCCTACCTGGCGAGGCCCGAGGAGCGAGACCACGGGGCTGAAATTCAGCGCGCTTTTCGCCTGAGCCAGGTACGACGCTCGCTCGACCACCCTCAATCAATAGCATGAAAAAGCTCATGTTGAGTGAGGAATTTCATGGACTGGCAAGGCCTACAAGCTCACAGGGCGCTCTTCGAACGGCGTTCACTTGGGCAGAATCGGGCCGGGCACGATGTCGAGCGCGGCAAATTCTCCGCTCCAATCGATGCCGAGCTCGGCCGACAGGCTCGAGGCAAGCTTTTTGCCAAAACAGCGCGCGACGATCTCACAGCTCAGATCGAGCGCGAGCGCGCTCTTGCGGGCGCTCAGGAACTTGTCGCGCACACACAGCGCGTGCTTTTCATCGGGGCGCGCGCTGGGGCAGAGCGCGCGAATTTCCGCGGCCAAGTCCGGGCTGGCCGCGACCTCGGCGTCGCCAAGCAATCCGGCTTGCGCGAGTAGCCACACCCCATTGCCGATCGCAGCCACCAGCTCGGCAGCGCCCACCGCGCGTCGCAGCCAGTCGACGAATCGTGCGTCTGTCGCTGCGCGGCGCGCACCATAACCCCCGGGTATGATTAAGCACTCTGCGCCGACGTGCGTGGCCGCGTCTGCGGTGGCAGTCAGCGCGACGCCGCTGCGCGTGTGGACGGGCGCCGTGCGATTGGCCACCAAATCGATTTTGAACGGCTGAAAATTCCATTGCCGCCCTGCGCTCGTCAGCACGCTGATCGGACCTGCCACGTCTAGCAGCTCGACTTCGTCGAACAGCGCGATGGCAGTCGCGTACGGCTTCGTGCGCATTGCCTCAGAGCTCGAGCAGGGTGCTGCCGGTGGTGCTGCGGCTTTCCAGCGCGCGATGCGCAGCCGCGACCTGCTCCAGCGGAAAGCGCTGACCGATCTCGATCTTCAGGCCGTCACGGATGGCTTGAAACAGCGAGCTTGCGCTATTGAGCAGCGCTTCGCGCGTGGCGACATAGGTGAACAGTGTCGGCCGTGTGACGTACAGCGAGCCCTTCTGTGCGAGCAGCGCCAGATCGAAGGGTTCGGGTTTGCCCGATGCGTTGCCGAAGCTCACCAGCATGCCGCGTGGCTCGAGACACGCGAGTGAGCCCATGAACGTGGACTTGCCGATCGAGTCGAACACCACGGGCACGCCGACGCCCAGGGTGAGCTCACGCACGCGCTCCGCGAAGTTTTCCCGCTCGAGTACGATCACTTCATGACAGCCGTGGTCGAGCGCGAGCGCACGTTTGGCATCGGAGCCGACTGTACCGATCACGCGCGCGCCGAGCTTGTTCAACCACTGACACGCGATCAGCCCGACTCCGCCAGCCGCGGCGTGAAAGAGCACGGTCTGGCCGGGCGACACGGGGAAGGTGCGGTGGATCAAGAACTCCGCCGTCATGCCTTTCAGCAGCGCAGCGGCGGCTACGTCGTCCGAGATGTCGTCGGGGAGCGGGACGAGTCGATCGGCGGGCGCCACGCGCGCCTCGGAATAGGCGGCCGGCGCGCCGGCTCCGGCGTAGGCCACCCGCTCACCGACGCGGATGCAGGTCACTCCGGGGCCGACTTGCTCGACCACACCGGCGGCCTCTGTGCCCAGACCGGAGGGTAACGGGAGCGGGTAGAGCCCACTCCGGTGATAGGTATCGATGAAGTTCACGCCGATCGCGCGGTGACGAACCAGGGCTTCGCCTGCCTTCGGCTCCGGCAGCGGGATGTCCTCGAGCTGGAGAACCTCCGGACCCCCGGTTTTGGCGAAGACAATGGCGCGCGTCATCTGCTGTCGCAGCGTAGCTTCTGTGGTATCCCAAAGAAAGTGCGCATGTCGTCCGATCCTGGCTTCGAACTCAAGCCGACGTCTTCCCCGCTGCCCGCCGCCGAGCGTGCAAAACTGATGAAAGATCTCGGCTTTGGACGCGTATTCACCGAGCACATGGTGACCATCCGCTACCATGCGCCAGAGGGCTGGGGCAGAGGTCTGCTTTCACCGTACGCGCCGCTGTCCCTGGATCCAGCAGCCTCCGTGCTGCACTACGGGCAGGCGATTTTCGAGGGCTTCAAAGCCTATCGCCAACCCGACGGCGGAATCGCGACCTTCCGGCCCGCGGCCAACGGCCAGCGCTTCAACAATTCTGCCGCGCGCCTGGCCATGCCGGCGCTGCCGGTCGAGCGCTTCGTCGAAGCGGCGGACCTCTTGATCCGCCAAGAGCGGGACTGGGTGCCACCGAACCCGGGTGAGAGCCTGTACCTGCGCCCGCTGATGATCGCGACGGAAGCGGCGCTCGGGGTACGTCCCGCGAAAGAGTACCTGTTCTTGCTTTTTGGCTCGCCCTCGGGCGCCTACTTCCCCCAAGGCGTGAAGCCGCTCACGGTCTGGCTGAGCAAAGAGTACGTGCGCGCGGCCCCCGGTGGCACAGGCGAAGCCAAATGCGCCGGTAACTACGCCGCCAGCTTGATCGCGCAACAGCAAGCCCTCGACGCCGGTTGCCAACAAGTGGTCTGGCTGGACTCCGTGCACAAGCGCTTCGTCGAAGAGATGGGCGGCATGAACCTGTTTTTCGTCTACAAGGACGGCGCATCTTCGCGTCTCGTCACGCCCAAGCTGACCGGAACGCTACTCCCCGGCATCACGCGCGACAGCCTGCTCACCATCGCCAAAGATCTCGGTTATGCCGCAGCCGAGGCCACGATTGGCATCGACGATTGGGAGCGAGACTTGAAGAACGGCACCCTCACCGAAGTGTTTGCCTGCGGCACCGCCGCCGTCATCACTCCCGTGGGCGAAGTCAAATTCGACGGCGGCAGCTGGCAGGTCAACGGCGGCCAAACCGGCCCCGTCGCCCAGCGACTCCGCGACGCGCTGCTCGCCATCCAACACGGCACCGCGCCCGACGTACATGGCTTCATGCATCGCGTTTTGTAGAAATTCGGGATCGCAGCATCTGAGCAGCGAGATCGCGGTGCAGGCGCGATCAGAAAAAATTCCGAATCGACCCGGAAATTTTACGAGTCGAGGGCCGTCCGGCCGGGCCAAAAACCGAAATTCCGCCCGCGTTTGTGGGCCTGGCCCGGGAAGTGCTTTAGCGCCGTTTCCGATTGCCAAACACCGCTTCGACTCCGCCTCGCGCCGCACGAATTAGCCCCGTCTCGCTCGCCATCGCCGTCGGTGTGCTGACGATTGTCGGCACCGGCGCGACGATGGCGGTGCACGCGCAGGCGAACGTCAACAAGATCGCGCTCGACCAGAGCGCGAAACCCGTCACCGTGGCGGAGGTACGTGCGGCGACATTCCGGGATTCGCGCAGCTATGTGGGGACCATCGAGCCGTGGCTCGAGGCCAAGGTCGGACCGCAAATGATCTCGGCCTATGTCGATACCGTGCTGGTTCGCCCGGGCGCTTCGGTGAGAAAAGGGGATGTCGTCGCGACCTTGGATTGTCGCAACGCGAATGCAACCAGCCGCTCCGTCGCCATGCAAGCTCGGGCCGTGGCCGCGCGCCAAGAGGCAATCTCGCACGAGGCCGCGCGCTTCAACGGCCTTGTCGACGGCGGCTTCGTTTCGCTCAACGAGGCCGAGCAGAAGGCGGCCCAGAGCGCCGCTGAGCAAGCACAGTTGCTGGCCACACAAGCACAGTTGCTGGGCACTTCGTTGCAGGTCGATGACTGTACTTTGCGTGCGCCGTTCGCGGGTGAAGTCGCCACTCGCAGCAGCGATCCGGGCGCGTTCGTCCGCCCGGGCGTGGCGATTGCCAGTATCGTGGACCGATCCACGGTGCGCATCGTGGCGAACGCTCCAGAGATCGATTTTCCGGTGATTGCGCCGACGAGCCCGGTGCGGGTGCACGTGTTCGCGATTGACCGCGATCTTTCCGCGAGTATATCGCGGCGGGCCCCAGCGGCGGATCCTGCGACGCGCACGGTGGACTTCGAGATCGACGTCGCGGACCCCGATCGAAGTTTGCCGGTAGGTACGACCGCCGATATTCTCATCGACACGGGCGCCCCTGTGCCGGCTTGCGAGATCCCGCTCTCGTCCGCGACGGTGCGCGGCGAGACAGCCACGGTGTTCGTGGTCGAAGGCAGCATCGCTCACAAGCGCAGTTTTCGTGTGCTTGGGGAACGAGAGGGTCGGCTGTTCGTCGACGCCGGCCTGGGCGCGAGCACTCGCATCGTCGTCCAAGGGCGAGCTCTCTTGAACGACGCGGATCGAGTCGCGGCGAGCCGCGAGAAAACGAGCCGAGAGTGACCGCGCTTTCCTTGAAGAACCCGATTGCCGTACTGATGTTGGCAATCGCGGTGCTGGTCTTTTCACTGGTCGTGACCCCGCGTATGGCGGTCGATACCTTCCCGGAACTTTCGCCGCCGGTATTGGTGGTCGGCACCTTGGCCCCGGGTTTGGGCCCGAAAGACGTCGAGAAGACGCTCACCTGGCGGATCGAAAAGTATGTCAGCGCCACGCCCGGAGTGGATCATGTCGAGAGCATTTCGCGCAATAACCTGAGCATCGTCTGGGTATGGCTGAAATGGGACACGGATCTGAACGCTGCGCAGACGCTGGTCCAGCAGCAGACCGCATTTGCGATGAGTGCGGTGCCCAAATCCCTGGGCGTACTGCCGCCGTTCGTCCTGCAATTCGATCCTTCCAATGCACCCGTCGCGCAGGTGGCGGTCTACGGCGGCGGTCTCCCGAGCCCGAAGTTGTATGACTACGCGCTCAACCAGATCGAGCCGCTGCTCGAGGGCATTCCCGGTGTCGCGAGCGCTTCGCTCAACGGCGGGCGGCAGCGTCAGATCAACTTGATCGTCGATCCGGTGGCGGCGCAGGCGCGCGGGATCACCTCGAGCGACGTGGCGGCGGCGGTTTCGCAGTCCAATGCTCTGCTGCCTTCCGGTGTATTCGTATCGCCCAAGTTCGACGCCAACGTGTACACGAACGCGGTACCCGAGCGGGTGAAGGCCATCGGCGAGGCCATGGTGAAGGTCGTCGATGGCAAGCCGGTGCTGATTCGGGACGTTGCACGGGTCGAAGACGGCGGAAGCCCCGAGACGCAAGCCGTATCGATCGACGGGCAAGACGGGGTTTATCTGAACGTCTTGCGCGTGCCGGGCGGTAATACCATCGATATCGTCGATGCCGTGAAGAAGGTGGTCACGGGTCTGAAGGATTTGCCCCCGGGCATGAAGGTCGTGCCCATTTTCGATCAATCCACCTTCGTGCGGAAGACGTACCACGGCTTGAAGCAAGAAGTCGTGCAAGCGTTGGTGCTGATAGCGATCGTGATCTTACTGTTCCTGCAGAGCTTGCGCGGCACCTTGATTGTGTCGGTCGCGATTCCGCTCTCCTTCGCGATCACGCTGATTGCGCTATATGCCAGCGGTCAGACGCTGAATGCCTTCACTCTGGGCGGGCTCACGCTGGCCATGGGGCGCCTGGTCGACGACGCAGTGGTCGTACTCGAGTCGATTCATCGTCATCAGCGTCAAGGGCTCGATCCGTACCGCGCCGCGTTGCAGGGCGCGAACGCGGTCGCGGTCCCGGTGCTGGCATCGACGTTGACCACGATGGCTGTGCTGCTGCCGGTCGTGCTGCTCGCCGGCTTGGCCAAGAAGCTATTTGCTCCTTTGGCTCTGACGGTCGCGGTTGCCATGACGGCATCCTACTTCGTGAGCGTATGCGTCACGCCCGTGGCATGCCGCTACTTTCTCGGTCGCGCCGAGCATCGTGGTCTGGCCCGACGAATCGAGCACTTCATCGATGCCGTCGCCGAGCGCTACTCGCGCCTGCTGCGCGCGGCGTTGCCGCAGCGCTGGACGATCATCGCAGCATGCGCTGTGATCACGATCGCCGCTGTGTTCGCGGCGGTGCGCTTGCCGAGCACGTTCTTCCCCGAAATCGACGAGTCGATGGAGCGGGTCTATGTGCGGCTCTCGCCTGGGATCTCACTCGCGCAGTCCGCTGAATTGCTGCAGGAAATGGCAAAAGCCGTGGCGGACGGTCTGCCTCCGGGCAACGTGCAGCTGGTGCTCACCAACACGGGCTCGCCGAGCAATGCGCGCAGCGCGATGACCAGCCCCAACAACGGTCCGCACATGGGCTTCATTCGCTTGCAACTGGCGGACGAGGACAAACGTAGCCTGTCGCAGCGCGAGCTTTCGGACCGCGCGCGAGCGATCTTGAACGCGCGTTATCCCGGGGTCGAATTCTTGCAGTGGCCCGGTGGGCTGGTTGCGAGCGTGTTTTCCAACGGGTACATCGCGCCCCTGGTGGTGGAAGTGCGCAACGACAACTTGGCCGAGCTCGATAGCCAAGCGCGGGCGGTCGCCGAGGTCGCGCGCAGTGTGCCGGGCATTCGTGACGTCCGGGTTTCACTGCAAACCGACTATCCCGAGGTTCACGTCGACACAGACCGAGAAAAGGCGGGGCTCGTCGGGGTCACCTCGCGCGCTGCCGCGCAAACGACGCTCGAGGCCACCCTCGGTAACATCAATTCACCGAGCGTGTGGATCGATCCGAACAGCGGTCAGTCGTATTACGTGGTCACGTACTATGACGGACGAGCGGTGCCGGATCCCAATGCGCTGGCGCAAATCCCCGCGCGGATCGCGAACGGCAAAGCCGTCTCGCTCGGTGCCTACGCAAAGGTGCGCCGATCGGTCGGCCCGGTGGCCGTCGAGCGCAATCAGTTACAGCGCGCTGCCCATGTGTTGATGCAGACAGAGGGACGCGACATCGGTACGGCTGCCGAAGAACTACGACGAAAACTCGACGCTGATGCGAGCACGCGCAACATCCGCTGTTCGTTCGTGGGCCAAGTGCAACTGATGCACGACACCTTCTCCGGTCTGGGCGTCGCGATCGGTCTGGCAGTGATGGTGGTGTTCATGATCATGGCTTCGCAATTCGGCTCGCTGCGCTTGCCGTTCGTGATGCTATTTACGATCCCCGTGTGCTTGGTGGGCATCGTCATGGCGCTGTTGGCGGCCGGGCAGGGCTTTTCCGTGACTGCGTTGATGGGCATCCTGATGGTGATCGGCATCGCGGTGTCGAACGGCATTCTGTTGGTCGACGACGCGAATCGCCGTTTCGAGCAGGGGGAATCAGCGGTCGAGGCGGTGATCGCGGCGGCGCGCTCGCGCTTCGTGCCGATCGCCATGACCAGCTTGGCCACGATCATCGGCCTGATTCCGACGGCGATGGCGCTCGAAAAAGGTACCGAGGCCAATCAACCGCTGGCGCTGGCCGTGGTCGGGGGCCTCACTTCTTCCACGTTGCTCTCGTTGTTTCTGGTGCCGGCCATGTTCTTGCTTCTGGCAAAGCGTAGCTCCGCAGCACAGGAACGAGACACGGGCCGCGTCCAGCCTGTGCTGAGCGCGCCCTCGCCGTGAAGCTCAAAACAAATAGAAACCCGAGAATTGCAGGCGGGTGTTCTTGGCCGCCACGCCATCTGCGTACGTTTGATGGAAGTACGCATACTCCGCGCCCAAACGCACCGCCGCGGTCACGTCGCAGAAGACGTTCGCGTCTAGCCAATAGGACTTGTCGAAGATCTTCGACAGGCCCGCGGCGTTCGTATAGCTCGCCGCGTTGTTGGATTTCATCGCCGAGTAGTTGGCAGACAGCCAGACTTTCCCCGCGGGCGGCAAGTAGTATTGGATCCCGACGATGTACGACTGCCAATCGATGGTGTGGATCTTCCCATTTTCGTCGAAAGTGACCAGGCCGTTGTCGATGTCCGCGGCATACGTCGGCGGGGGTGTCATCATGCCGGGATTGGCAGGCGCCGGGAAGCCGACGCCACCCGTCAGCCCCGTGTACAGGTCGGAGATCCCGGTGCCGGTGACGAATGAACCAGTCACGGTCAGGGCATTGGCCCGTTTTGCCAAAGTCGCCGGGATGATCGGAAGCAGCGCGTCGATGGACAGGCCCCAGCCGTTCGTACGGCTATGTCCGGTGCCGTAAAATCCAGGCAAGATGAAGTGCCGCGCGACGCCGGAAACGCCGACGGCCAAGCCGTCGACGGCGGTGCCGGTGCTGCCTGCGGTGTGCAAGCCCTGCCAACGGTTGAGCGTCAGTTTGAGGCCAGCTTGCCCATCCGGCACTTGTGAATTGCGTGAGACGGGGCGCGCCGCGGCAATCGCCAGGTCCACGTCGATCGGATCGGTCTTGATGGTCTTGGACAAGCGCGCCTGTGGTGCGCGCGAATACACCTGACCGGGAACACCCTGGATCTCGACGGTGTTCGGATGAAACGCCGATTGCCAACCGAACAGCTGCCAGTATTGCCCGAGTAACACGTCCGCGATCGGATTCTCGAGTTTGAGGGCCATGTGACGAATGCGGAAGGTCGGATTCCCGATCAGCGCGGCCTGACTGGCGGTAGACGTGGGTTGGTTGCCCAAGAAGTCCATTTCCAACACCGCACTGGCATGCAGGCCGTCGCTCGCCGGTGCATCGAGCTTGAACCCGATGCGCGAGTTGCGCGCACCAAACAGCGTCTGTCCGTTGCTTCCCGCATACGTGCCGGGTCGCGCCAGCGCGCCGTTGCCTTGGGAATCGTTGATGGTCGTGAGCCCCGCCTGCGTGGAGTCGTGGATCGCGTCGAATTCGACGAAGCCATAGAAATTGGTCCCCCACTTGCCTTGAATCGGCTGTGGCCCGCTGTCGAGCGGCGCGGCGCCAATGGCTGCCCGAGGTTCATTTCCACCTGCGGCGGGTGCTGGTGCTTGTGCCGATGCCAGTGGCGCGTGAGCCAAGATCGCGGCCAGCGCGCCCAAAGTCTGCGAGTGCCTCATGAGGTTTTCCCCAAATCCCAGTCAGAAGTACAAGTCGAAGTGGCGCCCAGCCGTGTCGGAGCAATGCCCGTAGCCCGCTCCGGAGCGGTCGCGTTGAAAGCCGCAGCGGAGGACGTGCTGCGCACTGCATTGCAGGATCGCGAGTCCGACTTGGGAGTCTTCGCGATCGATGCGATTGGTTTCTTGGTCCACCTCGACTTCGTCGGGGATCGTGTTGAACCTGCCGGTACAGTTTTCACCATCGGCGAGTTGGGCGATCAAGTTGCCGCTGTTGGAGCTCGCGTCTTGGAAGACGATCGAGCCCTTCCGAGGAGCCTGGCTATCGTACAAGTAGCCTTCACGTGCGCTGGCACAGCTCGAGGCAAGTGCGCTCAGAATCGCCAGAGCGAGCAAGCGGCGTGATGCGTTCAGCATCGTCGGCGGTTTCTTTTCGACGAGCGTCATTTCAAAACACCATGCTGTATTCGGTGCCACCTTGATCGCGACACTCGCCGTAGCTGAACGTTTCGCCGCTGCGACGCGCCAATGTGCAGCGCAACACCGTGCCCGATTCACAGCTCAGCACGGCGACACTGGCACTTGCGTTGTCCGTGAACACCATCTCCGGGCTAGCGAGCTTTTTCGCGTTCGCCGGGTCGAGCGTGCTGAACGAGCCGTGGCAGCGCGCGCCACTGGCCAGCTTGCCGCTGACCGAGCCTGCGCTTGCGCCTGGGCTATCGAGGACCAACGTCGAGGTCGATCCGTCTTTCATACTGTACAGTTGGGCTTGCTGCGAGCCCACGCAGCCGCTGAGCAATACACTAGTCGCCACGATCACGTAGCCGAATTTGGGGTACATTGCGGTCATCTCCGATGGGTTTGGGTTTGCGAAATCTCGAGAACTCGAGAAGGTGAAGACGCGGTAGCTCAGCGATTGCTTCCAATCGCGCGTTCGAGCTCGGCGCGGGCGGTGGCCGCCTGAAAGCGGCCAATCACCCGCTCCACCTCGGCGTTCAGGCGCAAGGTCTCCGCGTCGGCGAGTTCGAGTGCGGTGCCCAGGCCGGCGCGGAAGCGGCCTTCGGCTTGCTCGTGGTTGGCGCGCGCGGCTTGCTCGGACTTTTCCAGCGCGGCCAGCGAGGCATCGGCCAGCGCCATGGCTTCATAGGCCTGGCGCACGCGCGAAAATGCTCGCTGGCGCGCGACTTCCACGTCATCCGAAAGCGCATGCTCGCGGGCGCGCAGTGCGCGCACGCGTGCCTGCGTCACCGGCTCGAAGAACGGCCAATTGAACACGATGCCGGCTGAATAATTGGGCACGTTCGGTACGAAGCCACGGCCGTCGGGCACGAAGTCATTCGACGCAGCGGCTCCTCCCGCTCGCAGCGAGATTGCTGCAGAAGCCGACAAGTTCGGGCGCAAGGAGGCGCTGACGGCCTCTGCGAGCGCGTGCTCGGCTCGCACCCTGCCGACGGCTTCTTGCACCGCTGGGTCGGAACCGACTGCGCGCTCTTCGGCTGATGCGCGCGATGGAAAGCGCGGCTCGTCGGGGACTTCGTCACTCGCCTCGAGTTCCGGTTGCTCGTATCCGACGGCGGCCGCAAACACACCTCGTGACACGACGAGGCTGCCCTGCGCGCGGATGCGCGCGACCTCGAAGCGCGTCACGTCCGCGTCCGCGCGCGTGACCTCGACCGGTGGGCGGAGACCGCTGTGCACGGCTGCTCGAGCCAAGTCACGATACACGGCCGCGCGTGCTTCGGCCTGCGTCGCGATCTCGAGCAGCGCATGCGCAGCGCGCACGGCGTAGTAGGCGTTGGTCACCGCGAGCCGGAGATCGAGTTGCGTATGACGCACTTCGCTCTCGCTGATCGCCGCGAGCGCGCGTGCGGCCGCACTCTGCGCGGCGATGCGACCGAAGTCGTAGAGCTCTTGCCGCGCGCCGAACGCGAGCAACGTCGTGGCCTCCGGTCGCCATTGGGCTCGATCACTGACCGCGGTGCCGCCGATGCGTGGCAGATCGACGGCGCTCGCGCCGAGGGGCGTCGCGGTGGAATTGTTGCTCGTGCCCTCCACGAACTCGGCCAATGCGCCGAAGCTCGGGCGCCATTGCGCGCCAGGAACCTCTGCCTCTTGCTGGGCTGCGCGTAGCCGCTCGCGAGCGGCCTGCAGTCCGGGCTCGTGCGCCTGGGCATAGGCGAGGGCGGCTGGCAAGGACAGCGCCGGGGGGGGCGCGGCGTGCCCAACGCCCGACGTGAAGACGAGCGTGGGGCCGAGGAAGCGCCAAGCGCCTCGGGGAAGGAACACATTGAAGCGCATGGCGCGCGCCCTGCAGAGCAAGGAGCAAGCCAGCAAAAAAAGCCGTGATTGCCCTCGCTTCACCGCTACCGATCGGAGTTTTTCCGAGTCGCATTCGGAATATTTCCCAGCCTCCAATGTTCAGCTTTCCCAAGATCGTGTCGCAACGCCGTCGAACCGTGCTGCTCATGCTCGTTGGCGTTCTCGCCGTCGCGGCCGCGGGCATCATCGATGCGCGACGTCAGTCGGAGCGAGCGCTCGACCAGCTGGGCCGCGAGCACCGGCTGCTCGCGCTGAGCCTTGCTGCGCTTTCCGACGCGCAGCTGACAGCGGCGGTTCGAAAGCTGGAGGCCAGCGGCGAAGTGGTGGTGTTGCTTCGTCGCCCGCGGGCTGCAGGTTTCTCGCTCGGTAACGGGCAGGTGCTGTTCAGCCGCGACCTGGAGCTTGCGTTTTCCACGAGCGCTCCGAGCGTCCGTCTACCGCGCTCCCTCGCCGCGACGATCGGCCTGGGAGCGCGAACCGCGATTGCCGGACTCGCGCCCAGAGTTCCTCCGGCTCCAGAGAGCCCGAACGGCATCGCGGTGATCGAGTCGGCCTCCGTCGAGCGCGACCGCGCGCGCCACGCGGAATGGCGTGCGGTGCTGATGGTGCTCTTGGTCAGCATCCTGATCCTGGGCTTCGGCCTCGACGCGCTCGGCAGGCAGCGCAGGGAAGCGCTGCTGCAGCAAAAGCTCCGCCTCACGCGCGCGGAGCGCGCGCGCGACGCGGAATTGTCGCGCGCCAATCGCATGGCAGCGATCGCAGCTCTGGCTTCCGGCTTTGCTCACGAGATAGCTACCCCGTTGGGCGTGATTGTCGGGCGCGTCGAGCAGCTGCGTTCGGCGTCCGCAAGCGACGCAAAGGTCGTGCGATTGCTGGATGCCGTTGCGGCGCAAACCGAGCACATCGAGCGCGTGACACGAGGCTTTTTGGCTCTGACACGCGGCGATGCGCCCAACTTGAGCCGGGTCGCGGCCAGCCAGCTCGTGCACGCAGCGGTCGAGTTGGTTCAACACCGCTTCGGACAGACGCAAGTCACCCTCAGCATCGATGACCGAGACCAGGGAGCTTCGTTCGTGGCCTGCAATTCCACGTTGTTCGGGCAAGTTCTGATCAATCTGCTGATTAACGCGCTGGAGGCGAGCGAGGCGGGTGACCGGGTGTGCCTCGAGCTCGCACGCAACGGAGACAATGTTGAGTTTTGTGTCATCGACCAAGGTCATGGCATTCCACGTGCCACCATCGAGCAAGCCATGGAACCATTCTTCACGACCAAGGCCACACGTGGCGGCACCGGGCTCGGGTTGGCCATCGCCAAAGAAATCGTCAGTCACCATCGTGGCGAGCTCAGTCTCGAACGCCGCATCGATCGTGAAGGCGCTGACGCGCGTGGAACGCGCGTCACGGTCCGTTTGCCCATCGCTCAGGAGCTGCCGTGAAAAAATCGGAACGCCGTGATCGCATTCCCCGCGTCCTGGTCATCGACGACCGACCAGACATGGCCGAAATGGTGGCGGACGGCCTGACAGAACAGGGTTTCGAGGCTCGCGCGTCGAGCGACGTGGCCGAGGCGATAGCACAGGTTTCGCTCGGTACGCACGACGCATTGGTCACCGACCTGCGGATCCCGGGCAGTGACGGCTTGGAGCTCCTAGCGCTGTCACGCTCGGTTGCGCCGGACAGTCCCGTGATCGTGATGACGGCCTTCAGCGCCATAGATACCGCCATCGAGTCCATCCGACGCGGCGCATATCACTATTTGACCAAGCCCTTCAAGGTCGAGGAACTGGTGTTGTTCCTGCGGCGTGCGCTGGACGAATCTGCACTACGACGCGAGGCAAAAGCGTTGCGTACCGCCCTCAGCAGCTCGCGCAGCGACCTAGTAGGCGACAGTCCCGCAATGCGCGATGTCTTGGACCTGGTTCGCCGCGTCGCGGATTCGCAAGTGCCCGTGTTGCTCTTGGGCGAGACTGGGACTGGTAAGGGTCTGATCGCACGAGCGATTCATGCCGAGAGTACGCGCGCGAGCGAGCCGTTCATTGCCGTCAACTGTGCAGCAATTCCAGAGGCCCTATTGGAGAGTGAGCTCTTCGGGCATGTAAAAGGCGCATTCACTGGGGCCTCGAGCGATCGCGTGGGACTGTTCGCACAAGCCCAGCGCGGCACTCTGTTCTTGGACGAGATCGCGGAACTCAGTGCGCCGCTCCAGGCCAAGCTGCTTCACGTGCTGGAGACCGGACAGGTGCGCGCCGTAGGCAGCGACCGGGAACGTCGCGTCGACGCGCGCGTGATCGCCGCCACGCACCGTGACCTGCGCCGCCGCGTGTCCGAAAATTCGTTCCGCGAAGACCTGTTGTATCGGCTCGACGTGGTATCGATCGAGATCCCGCCTTTGCGTGCTCGTCGCAGCGACTTGCCGCAGCTGATCGAGCATTTCATGTCGCGGGCCCTCTCACGCAGCGCTCGGACTTCCGGACTGCTCTTCTCGCAAGTCGCCATGGATGCCCTGACCAGCTACACATGGCCGGGAAATGTTCGAGAGCTCGAGCATCTGATCGAGCGCCTGGTGCTTTTGTGCCGCGAAGACGAAGTGCGTCTCTCGGATCTTCCCAAGACCATCACTGATCGTCGTGCAGAAGTTTCGGAGCTCAAATTCGGGGAGCGCGTGATGCCCATCCGCGAACTACAGAGGCGCTACGCTGCGTGGGCGCTCGAGCGCCTGGGAGGCGCGAAGATGGCCACTTGTGAGGCGCTGTGCATCGACTCGAAAACGCTCAGCAAGTGGCTGAGTTCGGACGGCAGCTAGGCCGGTCAATCTCCGAGGTCGTAGGCCCGGAGCGCGTCTTGGAATTCCGGATCTTCGAGCGAGAGTGGCGGCAGGTACTGATCGACTCGGGTGCGGCGCCAGGTGTCGTGGCTGGCGAGGGGCGCGAATTGGTAGCGGTAGAAATTGGCGCGGATGAAGTGTGGCGGGCCTTCCGGAAACGGGTTTTCGGAGAACAGGCGGAGCACCGCCGGGTCTGCTTGCAGCAACTTGCGGGTGAGTGACAAGAACCAGCGTCGTTGGTAGCCGGGTGAGAGCGGCACGAACCACAGCTGCCAGTCGAGCCGATAGTGGTAAGGCGTGATCCAGCACGGTCTGCGATCCACTCGACCGGGCTTGCACGGAAGCTCGTACTCCCGCCACTGCGTGTGCTCGTCGAGGGTAGCGGCGCGCGTGCCTTCGATGATCACTTCGTAGCGCTCGCGGCTGACACTGCCGAAGGCGCCATAGGTGTTGACCAGGTTGAATGGGTCGAAGGATGCGTTCATCGCTTGACGCGGCGAGAGAAGATTCACGAGCGGGTTCAAGCTCAGAGTACCGACCACGAGCGCGAGCGAAATGGAGGCCATGCGGCGTGCGCGCGAGGGCTCGGCCGAAAGCAGGGGCTCCACGCGCGGTTGCACGACTTTCCTGCACATTTTCGGCAATATGCGCAAGAGCGCCTGGTCGTCGAAGCAGGCGAAGGCGATGATCAGCGTGAGCCAGTTCAAGAACGAGAGATTGCCGCTCAGGATCAAGATCGTCTGAAAGACGATGATCAGACTGCCGGCGATGAGCCGTGCGGCTCGTGGTCCGAACACGCCGAACGGCGCGAGCACCTCGACCAAGTGATTGAACAGCGTGCCGAGCTTGTGAAACCAGAGCGGCGCGGCGTGAAACAGCGGGCTCAGCGGGCCCGGATTGGGCTGGGTTTCGTAATGGTACGCGAGACAGGTCAGATCGGTCCAGCACTCGTCGCCGCGCAGCTTGATCAGACCCGCCCCGAACATGATTCGGAACGAGAGCCAGCGAAATAGCACGATCACGATCTGCGACGGAGGCGAGTCGGCAGCGAGCTCGCGCGGCCGCAGCGCCGGAGCCAGAAAGATGGCCAGAAAACCGGCCTCGCACAAAAGCAAATCCCAGCCGTAGCCATAGAAGATTTGGCCCACGTGGGTGAACGACAGATACAGCGCCCAGAGCAGCGCGAGCAGCGGGGCATTGGAGAAGCCGGCCAGCATCGCCAGCGCACCGAGCAAGCCGAGCCAGGCACAGCCGTGCAAGCAAGCGTCGCTCGACCGCCACCAGAAGATACTCGGCAGCTGCCAAAATCCCGCGCTCGGCGAGCCGCGCACCACACTGAACTGGTTCAAGTAACGCGCCACTGGCAAGATCCCGCGCGAGCCGAGCAACGCCGGACCCTGGCGCACCAAGATCAGGAAGGCCGACGCGTAGATCAGCCCCAGCCCGCGCAAGAGCGCTGCCCGAACCAACCAAAATGAATGCGACGTCCGAAAGGGGAGCAACCCCGGAAGCCTCGCCGATCGCTCAGCGAAGGTACAGCTCGAGTCGCGGGGCTCGGCCGCCCGCGAAACCGCTGCTGAAGCTCGCGCCGGGTCCGTCAGTGCCGCTTCCGATGACGGCGATGCCGAAGTCGCGCTCTGGGTTTTGCGCGGCAAAACGCACGAGCTCGCTGACGTCGATGTGCACTTCCCGGCTGGGCGAAGAGCTGACGTTTACGCGCGTGTAGGGTGGGGCGAGGCTCGGCTTGTCCGACCAATGCTGGAGCGCTCGGGGCTGCCAATCAGCGCTGATGCGCCACGCCTCGAGGGTCAGCGGGACGTCGCTGCTCGGGCTGCCTTCGCGCGGGGAGAGCGTGAGAAAGGCTTGGAAGGGCGTGCCTTGGGCGCGCCATGCGCTGGGGAATTTCAGGTACAGCGCACTTCGACCGAGTGGACCGCCGAAGCGGATTTCGCCGCTCAGGCCGGTCGAGCCGCGCGCGCTCGACACGTGGGCGATGCTGCTCGGCGTGCTCACCCAGCGCTCGCGGGCGAGTGCGGCGCCGGGCTCGCGACTCGGCCGTGAGCAGGCTTCGGCCGCGAGCGCGAGGCCGAGCAGTGCGATGTAGCCAAAGGGTCCGCGGCTCAAGGTTTTCTCCCGCGACGGCGTGAAAGTAAGATTTCGGCAGCCGTCGCTTGCCTTCGCTGCGAACGTGGCGCGCCGTGGGTTTCGTTCGCTTGCGCTCGGGGTTCCGGTGGCGGTTGTGACGGACGCGCGAAATGCGGCGTTTCGGCGAGGGGCGCGCTCGGCGCCGGGCGCGTCAGCTCGCTGCGGGCTTTGGCTTTTTGCAGCGCTTCGAGCGTCGGGGCGGCGCTCGTCGGCGCGCGCGTTACGGCCAGCTTGGCGCGCTGGCCCCTGCTTCGCTGGCGTACCGCCGTCAGCGCAGAAGCCACGCTGCTCGCCGCATTGAGCACGAAATCAGGCGTCGACAGGCGGCGGGCGGCAACGCCGAGCAGCAGGCAACCCGCGCACAGCAGGACCAGCCATTGCCTCAGGTTCTGGTACGCGAAGCGGAGCGCGTCGCGGTCGGTAAAAATGCCGGCCAGGGTGTCGCGCATCTTGCCCGCAGTGACGCGCGTGATTTGACGCAGCAGCCCACGGTCGGTGCCCGAAGGGCGCAGCTCTTCGCCGGCGGACAAAGCCGCGGCGGTCGTGCCGAGCGCTTCATTGCTGAGCTCGTCCACGACCGTCGCGACGTATGCGCCAGGGCGTGACAAAGGGAGGCTGCCGGCGTACGCACCCGCGCCCGCAGCCTCCAGCGGCACCGTGGCGGAAAATCCGTCCGGACCTGCCACGCGCACTTCCAGACGCCGAAAGTTCTCGGCGTGGCCGTGCTCGTCGAGCACGCTCGTGCGCAGGCGCAGCTCTCCACCCAGGGTGTCTGCTTCCACACGCACGTGGGGATTGTCCGCACGGCGACAGAGATCGCGAGCCAATTGTCCGAACAGACGAGCTGCGCCCTCCCAACCGGTCCAAGCCACACCCCAGCGATCTTTGTAGTCGCTGGTGAATACCGCCGTGCGACCGATCCCAGCCGACCAGGTGGCCAGGATCGGATCTCCTTCCGGGCCGCTCAGGTGAACTTGGGCGCGGCCCTTGGGTAGGGTCACGACGTAACCCTTGAGCGCGGGGGCGCTCGCAAAGTCGATGCCGCGCGTGGCGGGCCCAGGACTTGCCAATTTCGGTCGGAACGAGAGCTCGTTGATCGAGCTACGCGCCGCCAAAATCGTCTCTTGCGCGAACACCGCGGGCAAGCGGCTGGCGTCTTCGATCAGGTAGAATCTGCCATCTCCGAGCTTGCTCATGTGTTCCAGCGCGGACACATCCGAGCCCTTGCCCAGTGCGACCACGCTGGTGGTGATGCCGCGTGACTTGCCGGAGCTGACCAAGGCGTAGGCATTGCTGCGCTCTTCTGCGTCGTTGCCATCGGAGAACAGCAGCAAATGCTTGAGTTGCACGTGCTCCTTGGCGAGCGCCTTGAAGCCGGTTTCGAGCGCGAGATCCACGAAAATCCCGCCGCCACCGGGCCCAACCGCGCGGATCGCGCTGGCGATCTTGGGTTTGTCGAGCACCGGACCGAGCGGCACCGTCCACTGCACCGCCGTGTCGACGTGCATCACGCCCAAGCGGTCGCCCGCGCCGAGCAGCTCGGCGCTGCGCACCGCGGCTTCGTTGGCGAGCTCGAGCTTCGTGTTCGAGCCCGCGCTCATGGCCATGGACCCGGAGTAATCGACGGCGATCACCTCTGCCAAGCTCGCGCGGCGACGTTCCTGCTTCAAGTCGAACGAAACCGGGCTCACGTCTTCGACCGGCGTCTTGCCGAATCCGCCCGGACCGAGCGAGTGATCACCGCCCATCAACAACAGGCCGCCACCGAGATCCCGCACGTAAGACGCCAGTGCCGAGAGCTGGGAGGCGGACAGCTCACTGGCCGAGATGTCGCTCAGCACGATCAAATCGTAGGCCGCGAAGCCTGCGAGATCTGCCGGTACCCCGCTGAGGCCGGCCACCTGCACCTTGAAAGCCGCATCCTCCAATGCGTGCGCGAGCCCCTTGGCGAGCGGCGGGTCGCGTTCCAGAATCAGCGCAATCGCCTCGCCGCGCACGCGCACGAACGCGGAGCCGGCGTTGTCTTCGTGGGCTTGATCGAGTTGCGGGTCGAGCGCGCTGATTTCCACGTCGTAGCGGTGAAACCCGGGATCGCCTGCGACTTCGCGCAGGTGGAGCACGTCTTCGCCGGCGGCGATCTTGGCTTCTCCCTTACGGATCAGTTGACCGTCGCGGATGATTCTGAGTTCGACGTCGGCTGCCGAAGTCGACTCGGTGACGATGCGAAGATCGAGCGCTTCGCCCGCGTTCGCGCGCGGCGCGGTGCGCACGGAGGCGATGCGCACGTCCGGTACCTTGGCCTGGTCGAGGGGCACGGCGTCGACTGCCACCCCCGCCGCTACCGCCGCGGCGGCCGCGCTCAGGGTATCGCCGCGAGTGGCCACTCCGTCGCTCAAGATCACGATTCTAGCCG
>DASSMT010000206.1:0-26266 GCA_035688655.1 Polyangiaceae bacterium
AGGCCGCCCCAGACGCGGTCCAACGCCGCTGCCCGGTCCACAACCACCTGCTCTGGCCGAAGGCCGAGGTCCGCCAAACCCGCTTCCACGACCTCCGCCACACGACCGCGAGCCTGCTCATGATGTCCGGCGCCAACCCCGCCGCCGTGCAGCGCATCCTCCGCCACCGAGACCCGCGCACCACGACCGAGATCTACGGCCATCTCGCTCCTGGCTACCTCCGAGCCGAAGTCGATCGCCTGCAGTTCAACCCGCCCGCGGTTGAGCCCGTCGCAGCGGACGAAGTCGCCGAGCAACGCCTTGCTGCAAACTCCGAATCCGATCCGTTTGCTGCACCGGTGCTGCAGAGCACCGACGCGCCGCCGAGATCACCACTCGTCGCCCTGGACGAAGACCAATCAATCCCATCAGTTGTATCAGCGCACCCCAGTGGATTCGAACCACTGACCTACGGCTCCGGAGGCCGTCGCTCTATCCAGCTGAGCTAGGGGTGCTTGGTCTTGCGAGGCAGGGTTTCTCGCACGCTCGGGTCGATCGGGCAAGGGGGGCGAGATTGGGCGGTTTTGTAGCGGGTTTTTAGAGCCCGCTTTGTTCGATCCAGCGCCAGGGGAGGGTGCCGTGGGAGAGCGCCCAGTCGTTGAACCGTTTCAGGGTCCAACCTTGATCGTCTACTTTCCGCTGTTTGAGGCGCGTGACTTCGAGTTTGCCGAGCAGGTAGCTCATCGGGACGGTGGGGCTCATCGTGTACCAGTTGACGTCGCCTTCGGCGCGGCCGCGGGTGAAGCCCATGTGGTGCATCAGGTGTTTGACGGCGGCTTCGTAGCTGAGTTCGCCGGTGTGGAGCCCGCAATCGATGATGATGCGATGGGCGCGCCACAGGGCGTCGTTCAGTTGGTTGAGGCGGGCGTAGGGGTCTTTGACTACGCCGTGGTCGATCGCCATTTGTTCGCACCACAGGGTCCAGCCTTCGTAGAATACCGAGTGGGCGAAGAGGCGGCGCAGTTTGCTGGGGTGGCGATTGGCGGTGCAGAACTGTAAGTGATGGCCGATGTATGCTTCGTGGGCGCAGGTGAGGGCGACGCCGTAGTGTTGGCGGATTTCGGCGGCTTTTTCGGCAGGTTTGTGGCGCAGTAGGCTGAGGTCGTTGACCCAGAAGATGCCTGTTTGGTCGCGGTCGTAGCAGCCAGGCTGGGTGTAGGCGGCGGTTGGGAATTGGTGGCGCAAGAACTCTGGCACGAGTTTCACGAGTAAGCGTTCGCCTCGGGGTAAGCTCACGACGTTGGCCTTGCGGAATGCTTCACGCACTCGTCGCGTTTCGAGTTCGTATTCTGCGAATAGGCTCGCGCGCTCTGGGGTCCATTGCGAGGCGGCGCGTTCGAGGATCGCGCGAGCGTTGCCGCGTCCGAGTTTGCGCGCTTCGCGAGCCATTTCGGCTTGGATGCGCGCTACTTGGCTGTGGCCCAACGCTCGCGCTTCGCGCACGCTCAGATCCCAGCCGAGGCGCTCGCGGATCAGAGCTTCGAAGCGGTCGCGCCCGACGGCGAAGCCGTTCTCGGGGCCCGGCCGTTTGCGCTGAATCTGCGCTGAGTAAGCAGCAAAGGCGGCCTTGGCGCGGCGGAGTAGCGCGTCGATCTTCGCCGGCGTGGCGCGCTCGGTGCGCACGAGCGGCGCGGCGATCGCGTCGAGCAGGCTGGGGGCGCCGGCGCAGCTTTGGACGGCCATGTTCGTCCAGATCGGGATTGGGGCTTCGATCAGCTGCGCGCTGCCCGCGAGGTAGCTCGGCAGCTTTTGTAGGCGCGATAAGATCGCGTCTGCCGCGGGTCGTAAATCGTCGGCGTGTTTGACGACCAGCTCATGAATGCAGCCGAGCGCGCCCGCAGCCCAGTGTTCGGGGTTGCTGCGGAAGGTCGCGCGTTCGAGCGACCACAGCGCGGTTCGCAGCTCGGCCAGCAATGCGCGGCGATCGAGCCAGTCGTCGCCGCGAAAGTCCACTTCGGGCAGTTCTTCGATGGTATCGAGCGTTTCGCGCAGCAGCTTTTCGTGCGCGCGATGCAGCGCAAGCGTGGGGCGCTCGAGCTCCGGGTCGAACTCGTGGCGCCCCGTGCTGGAGCCATAGCTGGGAAAGCGAGCGAAGGTTTGTTCGACGTAGGTTTCTGCCGCTCTTGCGAATGCTTGCAGCGAGGGGCTTCGGTTCGTGGTTCGTCGAAGTGCGCGCGCCATCGAACGAGCGTGCAGGATGGCCGACGCTGGGTCAAATCAGCGCCGCGCACGCCAATCAGCGCCGCGCCCGTCGATCAGCGCCGCTCACGCCGATTGTCCGCCGTCGACGTCCAAGGTGATGCCGGTGACGTAGGAGGCGGCGGGACTCGCGAGGAATACGACGGCGGCGGCCACTTCTTCTGGCTGACCATAGCGGCCGAGGGCGGTGGCGCTCTTCACGTAATCGCCGTAGGGACCGCTGGCGGGGTTCATATCGGTGTCGATGGGCCCGGGAGAGACCGCGTTGACGGTGATGTTTTTCGGCCCGAGATCACGTGCCCAGCCGCGCGTGTAGGCAATCAGCGCGGCTTTGCCGGCTGCGTAGTCGGAGAGCCCCGCAAACGGTACGCGCTTGCCGATGGTCGAGCTCACGCTGATGATGCGCCCACCTTCGCCCATCACGCGCGCAGCGGCGCGCGTGGTGGTCGCCACGCCGGCCACGTTCACGGCCCATTGCCGGCCGAGCGCGGATTGATCCGCGTTCGCGTCTTCGACTCCGGCGTAGGCGGCCACGCCCGCATTGTTGACCAGGATGTCGAGTCGACCGAAGTGTTCGACCACGCGGCTGACCAAGTTGGCGCTCTGCGCGTCATCGCCTTGATCGGCCTGGAACGCGGCCGCGCGCACGCCCAATGCTCGGAGCTCGCTCACCACCGCGTCGGCTTTTTCAGCGGAGCTTTGGTAGCTGATGGCCACATCTGCGCCGGCCGCGGCCAGGGAGCGGGCGGTCGCCGCGCCAATTCCGCGAGAACCGCCGGTAACCAGCGCAGTTTTTCCAATCAAGGTCTGGGTGGATTTCGTCATCGGCTGCCTTTCTGTATCGTTCGATACATTTATCACAGCCGTTCTTGAGGCATTGCGTCGCGGCGTCAAGTGGATTATGTAACGACTGATATGGAAATCGTCAGCAAGGCTCGTGGCCGACCACGCACGTTCGATCGCTCGGTTGCGCTCGAGCGCGCCATGCTGCTCTTCTGGGAGCACGGCTATGAGGCCACTTCACTCGCCCAGCTCACGTCTGCCATGGGCATCAGTGCGCCCAGTCTGTACGCGGCGTTCGGCGACAAGCAGGCCTTGTTCCTGGAGGCTGTCGACCACTACGTGACTCGAGGCGGAGCCGACACGCAGTCGCTCATGGGCGAGGTCCAGACCGCGCGCGAGGCCGTGGCGCATTTCTTGGAGCAGAGCGCGATTCGTTTGACGCAGCCGCACTTTCCGCGCGGCTGCATGGTGGTGCTCGCGGCGGTGGCCTGCAGTGAAGAAGCGGCTCCGGTTCAGCACAAGCTCGCCGCTTGCCGCGCTGCCTGGGAGAAAACGCTCAGGCAGCGCATCGAACGAGGCATCGCCGACGGCGAGCTGCCAGCTCACACGAGCGCGGCCGCGCTGGCGTCTTTCTATATGGCCGTCGTGCAAGGCATGTCTCTCCACGCCAAAGACGGAGCGCCGCGTAAGCGCTTGCAGGAGATTGCCGAGACGGCGCTGCAGGCGTGGCCAGTGAGCGCGCGGCGCAAGCGCTGACGCTCGCGCCGCCGCCGTTACGCTTGACCCTCAGCGGGCGAGGCCGCGCTCTTGAATGACCGCGGCGTTGCGCGCGTCGGCGCGCTGCAGCGCGGGGCGAGCCGCCAGGCGGTCGGTGTAGGCCGTGAACGTTGAGCGTGGCTCGATCATCTTGAAGCGCAGCATGTAGCGCAGGGTTCCGCCGAAGATTACGTCTGCCATCGAGAACGAGGCCCCCAGCAGAAATTCACGATCGCCGATGGCGAACTCAATCGCGTTCAGCATCTCCTCGTGCTTGCCCCAGCCGACCGCGCTCGGCTTTCCTTCCCAGTTGTTCATCTTGGCGACGGAGCCGGGTTCGATCACCGAGGGCGCGAACAGTGACCAGCGCAGGTAGGTTCCGCGCTGCGGGTCGTCGAACTTGGGGGCGAGGCGGCCGAGTGCGTAGCGATCCGCCAAGTACAGACCGATGGCTGCGACTTCGCTGATGACCTGGTCGCCGTCGGTCACGATCGGCAATTTGCCCATCGGGTTGAGCGCGAGGATCTCTTTTGCCTTTTGCGCACCGGAGAGCAAGTCGACGAAGCGGAGCTCATAATCGATGCCGACCTCTTCGAGCATCCACACCACGGTTGCGGCCCGAGAATAGGGGTGATGATACAAAACGAGCGACATGCGTCCTCCATTGGCAGGCGGGTTTCGGGGGCTAGGGTAGGGCCTATTTCCTCCCTTCGGTAGTCTCGTCCGCGAGCCTTTGAGCGGGCCCGTCCACGCCCAGCACGTCTGCCACACGGACGCGGCCCTCGGCACCGATCCGGTACTTTGCGCCGAACGGGTGCGGTCGCATGCCGGCGTGCGAAAACAGATAAAACGGTTGCCCCTGGTCGTCGAACTCGAGACTCACGTAGTCCGGCTGAGTCTTTGCTAGCTCGGCGAGCAGCGCCTCGACCGAGGTTGGTGCGAGTTGCAACGAGCGCGCTGCATCGGCTGCAGTCAGCATGCCGTTGCGGTTCACGGCCAGCGCGTAGACGGCTTCGAGGCGCGCTTGCCGCTCCGCTTCCGCGCCTGCGCGCCCCAAGCGGCTACTCGCGAACAAGAGCACGGCTCCGAGCACGAGCGAGATCAGCGCGATCGGTGCGCCGAGCGCATAGCCGATATTCCGGGCTGGCCACAGCAACTGAAAAAACAGCGTCAGCGCTGCGGCGATCGACGAGCCAAAGATCAGCACCAGCGCGCCGAGCACGCGTCCCAAGCGTCCGCCCAGCTTCGAAGGCGCGCCCGCGAAGGCCAGCGCCTTTGCCGAAAATGGCGCGCGCGGCTTGTCGCACGCCGAACAGAACGCGAACACGCCCTTGTACAAGACCGGAGCGTTTTGATGGCAATGCGGGCAGAGCATCTGGCTCGAGCTTAGCCCGCCGAAAGACCAGCGGACCACGCCGCTCGCGGCGAGCGCGTCGCGTCACGGGAACGCAAAGGCGCTGCGCGTATTTCCGCGCGGACTGGCAGATTCTCGCTCAGACTCGCTGTCTTCGTGTCGCGCTCGTATCGAGCTCGGCGGCCGAGCCACATGGTCATGCGATAGCGGGCCGCACGCCGCTGGGCGAATCTGTCGCTAGGATGCCAAACCGGGCAGGGAAAAATCGGGGCTCAGCGGATCGTGCCCCGGTCCAACAATCGCAACTCAATCGCGGCAATCACGGCTTCGACCTTCGTGCTGGCACCCAGGCGCTCGTAAATCGTGCGCACGTGCGAGCGGACGGTGTTGATACTGAGGCTGAGCGCGAGGCCGATGTCCTCGTAGCTGTGCCCGTTGGCGAGCAGCTTCAAGATCTCCCGCTGCCGCTTGGTGATGAGCTCGTCGGGTACCGGCCCGTCCTCGCGCACGGCGGCCATGCTCGCCGAGCTGCGCCGCGCGCGGTCCAGCACGAGCTGCGAGACGGGGCGCGACATCGGCACGCCGCCCCGGAGCAACTCGCGAATCGCGTCGGGCAAACGGAAGAGATCTTGGCTCAACAGGTAGCCGCCCGCGCCGGCCTTGATCATCGCGGTCACTCGCTGCTCATCGACGGGCCCGGAAACGATCAGCAGCGGCGCGCGATAAGCGCTGAGCAATCGGCGCACCTCGGCGATGTCCTCCGCGCCGGTGCGCTCGAACGCGACGACGATCGCGTCCGGGCGCATGCGGGGCAAGTCTTGCCAGCCACGCACGAGCGAATCAGTGACCCGAACTTCGACGTTGGGATCGGACTTCAGCGCTTGCTCCGCGAGCCCGCCGTCCATGCCGATCAGCAGGACGCGGGGGATGGGTCCCTGCGAGACTCTCGGGTTCCCGCTGCGATTCACCAGGCCACTCGCTCCTACCTCACGGAGAGGGTACGGCCGAAGCTTCGAGCGCCGCAAGACTTCGCCACCTGTTTCGAGCTCGGCGGTGATGGGATCCCCGAGTCTTTGGCGGTTCACCGCCTGAGTAGTCTGCCGGACGTCGAGTTCTGGTCCGTCAAGGGCGGTGTGCGACCGCGCACCCAACTCTCCGATATGTTCAGTGCGACGCTCGTGCTCGGCGCACCTGACGACGCCGAGTGCGGGCGAGTGTGGGCGCGCGGCAAAGATCGGCCGTTCCGCCCCGGCGACATATTGCTGGCTGAAGCCGACGAAGTTCAGCGCATCACACCCACCGACCGGCCGAGTGCCTCGTTCACGATCTTCTGGAGCAAGAGTGCGTTCGAAAGCGCCGCTCGGGAGGGGGGGCAATTCGGTCCCCCGCAGTGGGCAGTGACGCAACTGTGCGCGGGGCCCGTGTCCGCCGAGCTCGCCGCGCTGCACGCGCTGCTCGAGGCGAACGGCGAGCCTGAAACTATTTTGCAGGCATTTCGAGCCGCGACCATCGCCCTTTTGCACACCGCCAACTCCGGTGGTCGGTCCGCCAGCCGCGTCCCGTCTCACCCCGCCGTTCGCCGCGCGGTTCGCCGCGTCAAAGGAAACGTCGCTGAATCGCTTTCGCTCGAAGACTTGGCCGCCGAGCTGCGCATGTCGAAGTGTCATTTGGCGCGCTGCTTCGAGCGCACGCTCGGCGTCCCCCCCCATCGCTATCGAAGGCTCTTGCGGCTGCGCGCTGCGCGTCGCTTGCTGGAGGCTGGCCTCTCCGTGAGCGAGGCCGCCGGCGAGACAGGCTTCGCCGACGCTCCCCACCTCACGCGAGCCTTTCGCGACTGGCTCGGAGTCAGCCCCGCTGCCTGGGGAAGTGCTTGGCGCGCGAGTAACCCGTGGGTCAAGGATATCCCTCAAACGCTCCCGCCGCCGAAGCCCGATTGAGTGAGTGGCCTCCGGCCGTCGTCGAAAGCCTTCACCCGTTTCGTTTTCCGTCTGCTCCGGGGCTGCAGCTGCCTACGCAGTTGGCAGCTGCCGAGGCCTTCCGCTCGACAGAGCAGTGTCATTAGAACAAACGAGCGTGTTGAGCGAACGCCGAAAGCAAACGGCGAGACGGATTGAGAGGCAAACAGCATCGGTCGGCCGTGCTGCGTGCGTTGCCACTGGAACCAATTCCGCAATTTGCAGCAAATTGCTCAAAAACCGTGGCGAATTGGGCCTTACTGCCAGGTTGGGCAACTGGCAGGGGTGACTGGCTGGATGACTGATTTGTGAGGGGGTGCCGAGGTGCGAAAGAAAATACCCATGTTCGAAAAATCACGCCTTCCGCCCGAGGCTTCGGTCGTGAACGGTCGCGAATCAAATGGGCAATGCACTCGACATCATTGGCCCGGCAATGTTATCCCTCGGCCACGGAGTCGTGTGCGGCATAGTGGTTGGGCCGCGGATATCGACCGCCATCAGTTAAGGGAAAGGGTGATGTGATGTTGCTTAAGAAATCTAATCTGGTTCTGGCGAGTATTATTGCCGCTTCGCTAGCAACGACCATGGTCGTTGGTTGCGGCGACTCGGACGATACGACGCCGGCGAGCGGCGGCAGCGGCGGCGCGAGCGGCTCCGCGGGCAAGGCCGCCGGCGCTGGTACTCATGCTGGCGGTGGAGCTGGCAAGCCCGCTACTGGCGGTAGCGCTGGTGAAGAGCCCGTTGGCGGCGGAGCCGGCGTTGCTGGTGAAGCAGGCGAAGCGGGCATGGGCGGCGAAGCCGGCGCGGTCGAGACGGGTGGCAAGGGGGGTGGCGGTGGTGCGAGCGGCTCCGCGGGCAGCGGCGGTAAGGCCGGCAGCGGTGGTACCGGTGGCAGCACGGCTGGCGCAGGCGGCTCCGCAGGCAAGGGCGGCAGCGGTGGCAGTGGCGGCAGCGCGGCTGGTGCTGGTGGCTCGACCGCTGGTGCTGGCGGCTCGACCGCTGGTTCGGCTGGCACGAGCGGCAGCGGCGGCACGAGCGGCAGCGCTGGCTCCGGCGGCAAGGCTGGCAGCGGCGGCACCGGCGGCTGATCGAGCTGTTTTCGCGCTCATCGCGCGTCGAGCCCTGGTCCAAATCAATGGGTCAGGGCTCGACTCTTTTTGTGGTTCGCGTTGGCTCGCTGCGCTTCGCCTCTCGAAAGCGTTGCCGATCGCCGGCAACGCTTCTGCGTGCGTCCTTCGTGAGCTTTTCCGTTCGTCGTCTGCGTGACGAATGACGCAAGCGAGTGACGCGCGAGAGCAAACCCTACGCGGCACGGCGCACGCGCCGACATTTTCTCTTTCCATCTGCTGCGAGACTCGGCATCTGAGGAGTCATGCTCAGTCGTCGCGCGTTTCACGGGATCGCTCCGGCTACTTTGCTCCAACTGTGCCTAACCCGCGATGGTCGGCGCAAAGCCTTCGCGAGAGCTATTCACGCTCGCGCGCAACACCACCGCGAACATCCTCACGCATGAGACTCGGCACAAACGAAGATGCGCTTCAGCGTGTCTTTTTGTGTCCCAGACAGCGGCAAATTTTCGCCGAATTGTTACGGCGATGTCGCTGAACCCGGAACTTCGTTCGCTTACGTTGCCGCACATTGGTCCTCGCTTACTTTGCGAGCGTTCCCGGGAGATTTTGGCGATGATTCGGATTTCGAGTGGCTCGCGTTGTGCGGCTCTGCTGGGCTTGATGGGACTCTCGGCCGGCTTGTCGGCGTTCGGCTGTAGCGCGTCCGATTCGAGCGCGACTCGACCCGATTCGGGCGACTCCGTTGGCTCGATCGGGCTTGCTTTGCAAACCGGCGGCGTGACCTTGAACAACGTCAGCTACACGATCGTGGGCACGGGCTACAGCAAGTCCGGCACGCTCAATGTCGCCAACAGCACGCAGATCTCGGCGGTGATCGGCGGCATTCCCGCCGGCAACGGTTATTCGATCTCGCTCACGGCGAGCGATGCCTCGAACAGTGCGGTCACTTGTTCGGGTTCGGCCAGCTTCAACATCACGGCGGGTGCGACCACCAGCGCGCAAGTGAAATTGCAGTGCAAGACCCCGGGCAAGACGGGCAGCGTGCAGGTCAACGGGACGCTCAACGTGTGTCCGGTGATCGACTCGCTGTCGGTTGCTCCCGCGGAAACCACGGTCGGCAAAACGGTTGGCTTGTCGGGGACGGGCAGCGACCCGGACCACACCCCGAGTGCGCTCAGCTACGCTTGGACGAGCAGCGCGGGCACGCTTTCGGGCGCCAGTTCAGCCAATGCTTCACTGACCTGCACCAGCATCGGTACCGTCACCGTGACGTTGACGGTCAGCGACGGTGATTGCTCGGACACGCTGAGCCAAACGGTGACGTGCTCGCCCGCGCCAAGCGGCGGTGGCGGTGGCGGTGGCGGTGGCGCTGCTGGCTTCGGCGGGGCGAGCGCGGGGATCGGCGGCACGAGCAGCGGTTCTGGCGGTGCCAACGGCGGTTCTGGCGGCACGAGTGCGGGCGCCGGGGGGGCAGCGACCGCGGGCAGCGCTGGCGCAACGGGCAGCGGCGGTCTGATCAAGATCAACGAGGTCGAGTCGAACGGCGGCGTGCCCGACGACTGGGTAGAGCTGTACAACGTCGGGTCTGCTCCAATCAACCTTGCGGGTTACATCTTCAAGGACAACGACGACACGCATTCTTATGTGTTGCCCGCGAACACCGTCGTGGCACCCGGTGCCTACTATGTGATGGACACCGGGAGTGCAGGCTTCAATTTCGGTCTGGGTGCGGCAGACTCCGCGCGTCTGTACCTGCCCGACGGCACCACGCTCGTCGATTCGTACACTTGGACCGCCCACGCCGCGACCACATACGGTCGCTGCCCGAACGGGAGCGGAGCCTTCGCGACCACCGCGAGCAGCACGAAAGGCACCGCCAACGATTGCGGGAGCAGCGGCGGCAGCGGTGGGGCCGGAGGCAGTGGTGTCGGCGGTGCCGCGGGCGCGGGGGGCGCGAGCGCGGGCGCCGGTGGCTCGGGTGCCGCGGTCTCCGCGTTCGGCGTTTGGCCCGGCCAAAACGCGGTGGTCACCGTCGATGTCGCCAACACCTTCCCGAGCAATTTGAGCGGCTTGTTTTACGATCCTCCGCAGGGGTCGGGCCCAGCCGTGCTGTGGGGCGCTTTGAATGGTCCTTCCAAGCTGTATCGCCTGATCAACGACGGCACGAATTGGCTGCCGGATCCGGACAACGGTTGGGCAGCGGGCAAGACCCTGCACTACGCGAGCGGTCTCGGTAGTCCCGACAGCGAAGGCGTCACCAAAGCCGCGACCGGCTCGACGTCGCTGTACGTGTCGTCCGAGCGCGACAACGAGAACAACGGGGTCAGTCGCTTGGTCGTGTTGCAGTACGACAGCGCCGGCACCGCATCCACCATCAGCGCCTTGCGCGATTGGGACTTGACGTCGAACCTACCCGCGACGGGTGCGAACCTCGGCCTCGAAGGGATTGCCTGGATCCCGGATTCGTATCTGGTCGCCAAGGGTTTCATCGACGAGAGCAAGAACCTGCCTTACGACCCGGCGAGCTACGCCAACCACGAGGGCGGCATCTTCTTCGTCGGTGTGGAGGGCAGTGGCTTGATCTACGGCTTTGCGCTCGATCACGTCGGGGGCGGCTACACGCGCGTCGCCACCATCCAGAGCGGCAATCCGGCGGTCATGGATCTGAACTTCGATCGCGACGTGGGCTACCTCTGGGCCGCGTGCGACGACACCTGCCAAGGCCGCACGAACGTGCTCGATGTCGATACGCGAGCGGGCTCGCCGACGAAGGGCAAGTTCTACATCCGTCAGGGCTTCGAACGGCCGAGCACGATGCCCAACATCAACAACGAGGGTTTCGCGAGCACGCCCGAGGCGAGCTGCGTGAGTGGCTTCAAGTCGGTGTTCTGGTCGGACGACAGCAACACCGGCCAGCACGCCATCCGGCGTGATTCGATCCCCTGCGGCGCGTTCCTGCCCTGAAAATCGAGGACCGAACGGAGCGCGTGCCACGCGCTTCGTTTGTTTCGAGACTGCGTCGAAAACCGCCGCGCTAAACTCCGGCGCGGGTCGTCCGTACTAGCGTGCCGATGAGATCTCCCTCAGAACCCGCGCGCGATTCCGATTCGGTGGAGACGGTGCCAGCTGGCAAGCTCGAAACGGAAGCCGGTGTGCCGATTTCCGACGGCTGGGACAGCGAGGCACCCACGGCGGTGCACACTCGCCACCCGCTGTTCGCAGGGCCGCCGCGTTTGCCCACGACCTGAGTGAGTTCGGGCCGCCGTCGAAGCGGACTCGATTTCGCCCCAGCGCAGGATTCGAGGGGCCTTGGCCAGCGACGTTGCGGGGCTCGGCACGCGGCACTAGTTTCAGCCGGATGCAGGTCACGATCGTCCCTTGCCTCAAGGACAATTACGCCTACGTGCTGCTCGCGCCGGGGTCGAAGCGCGCGGTCGTGGTCGACCCCAGCGAGGCCGAGCCGGTCGAGCGCGCGCTCGCCGAGCTCGGCGTCGGCTTGGGCGCGATCCTTTCGACGCATCATCACCTCGATCACGTCGGCGGCAATAGCGAGCTCGTGCAGCGCAATCCGGGCACGAAGGTGTACGGCTACGTCTCCGATCGCGGCCGCATCCCCGAACAAACCGAGTTCCTCGAGAACGGCGCGACGCTCGTCGTCGAAGGTTTGTCGTTTCGCGCGCTGCACATTCCCGGCCACACGCTGGGCGCAGTTGCCTACGTCGGTGAGGGCGCGGCCTTCACCGGCGATACGCTGTTCGCCGGCGGCTGTGGTCGGTTGTTCGAAGGCACGCCCGCGCAGATGTACGAGTCGCTGAACGTCACCTTGGCCGCCCTGCCGGACTCGACGCTCGTTTATTGCGGTCACGAGTACACCGCTTCCAACCTGCGCTTCGCGGCTCACCTGGAGCCGGACAACGAGGCCATCACGGCCAAGGTTGCGCGCGTGGCCGACCAACGCGCCCGCGGCGTCGCGACCGTGCCGTCGACCATGGCCGAAGAGAAAGCCACCAATCCCTTCATGCGTTGCGACAGCTCGGCGATCGTCGCGCGCGTCTCGAATAGCCTCGCGGCCGACCGCTCTCCCGCTGCCATCTTGGGTGCCGTGCGTGCTGCGAAAGATCGCTTCTGAACGCGGGCTCGCGCTGCTCACGCTG
Source organism: Polyangiaceae bacterium (assembly GCA_035688655.1). Lineage (GTDB taxonomy): Bacteria > Myxococcota_A > Polyangia > Polyangiales > Polyangiaceae > PMG-095. The sequence continues at coordinate 12,311 of DASSMT010000206.1, forward strand.
AGCGCGTTGCTCGCGTCGAGCGCATGCAAGCGCAATGCGCCGCCGGGCTCGGAACACGCGCCGATCCGGCAATCGCTCGGCGCTTCGGTGCCGGCCCAATCCACTTCGCCCATGCTCCCCGCCTCCGAAGTCACTTGGGACTATCCAGAAACCGCGCTCGGCCCGATGCGCGTGGTCGTGCTCATCCCCGAGCGCGAAGCGGGCGCGCGCCTGCCGGTGTTGGTCGCGCTGCACGGGCGTGGTGAAGCGTTGAAAGGTCCGGAGCTCGGCGCGCGCGGCTGGGTCGACGACTACACCCTGGAGGCGACCGCCGAACGCTTGCATCGACCGCCGATCACGCTCGACGATCTGCACGGCTTTGCCGACGAAGCGCGTCTCGCACGGCTGAATGCGAGCCTCGCACAGCGCCCCTACCAGGGCTTGATCGTGGTCTGTCCGTACACGCCGGACGTGTTGCCTGCCGACGAATCCATCGACAAGGCCTTGCCCTTGGCGCGGTTCGTCGTCGAAACCGTGCTGCCGCGCGCGTACCGCGAAACCCCGGCCATCGGCACACCCGAAACCACCGGCGTCGATGGCGTGAGTCTCGGCGGTCGTGCGGCGCTCGGGATTGGCTTGTTGCGACCCCAGGCATTTGCGGTGGTCGCTTCCCTGCAGGCCGCGCTGCGCAGCGACAACTCCGCCGATATCTTACGGCGTGCGCGCGAAGCCAAAGCGCAAAAGCCGGACTTGTTCGTGCGCCTGCTGACCAGCGGCGATGACTACTTCCTCAAGGCCAATCAGCTCCTGGCTTCGGAGCTCACGGCCGCGGGCATTCGCACCGAGCTCGTGACCATCCCGGGTCCGCACGACTACGAATTCAACCGCGGTCCCGGCGGCTACGAGATGCTCATGTTCCACGATCGGGTGCTGCGCGGCCTGCCGGAATTCTGACCGCGGTCACCCGAACGCTTCGGCCTCCAGCAACTCGGTGAGCGTGCGTACGCTGCTGCCGCTGCTGTGTTCGAAGCGGACGCCAATCAGGGCCACGCCGCCCTCTGGATCGGATAGGCGCCGAGACCAAACCACGGCGCCGCTCAAGGTGAGTGGATCCCACAGATGAGGCGTGTCGATGACGAGCTCGATGGCCGTGCCCGCCGCCGCGGCGTCCGACGCTTCGACGCAGGCGCCGCCCAAGCCGAGGTCGACGACGCGCACGTCGCGATTCCAGCTCACGTGTGCGTCGGTCGCGCGCAGCGCACCTGGTAGGCTGACCGACTGTCGTGAGAGGGCGCGGAAATGAGCGGGAGACGGCTCGCGGGGGGGCACGAACGAGGGCACGAACGCGGGATCAACAGGCTGCATGAATTCCGTCAACGGTGGAAAGTCGGCCCCGGTTTGCCGTGGTAGCTAACTAGTTGGGGTTCTGGAGGTGGCAGGGCTACGATAGCTTGCCCGACTTGGTTCCGTGAAGCCCCGCTGAAGTCCGAGGGTTTACCAAGTCTTGGGTGCTTTGGAGCAACGCTTTCATGAGCCAGGATACGCGAAAAGACCCCCGCGCAAAGGTGCTCACCATGACGGTCCGCTACAAGAGCGCGACCCTTGATGAGTTCATCGAGCATCACTCGCACGATGTCAGCCGCGGCGGGATGTTCATCAAGACGCCGTCACCTTTCCCGCCGGGCACGCTGCTCAAGTTCGAAGTGAAGATCGCCGCGGACCAGAAGGTGATCCAGGGCGTGGGTCGCGTGGTTTGGAAACGCGACAGCGAGACGCAGCCGGATGTTCGTCCTGCCGGCATGGGCGTGAAGTTCATCAAGATCGACGACGCTTCGCGCAAAGTGATCGATCAACTCGTCGAATCGCGCGGTGACGCGACCAGCGCGTACGAGGCCGGCGGCGGTGACGGCGGAACGATTCCCGCTCCTGCGCCCGCGCCGGCATCCGCAGCGGCGGCCTCGTCCAAGCCGCCTGCCTCGGGCACCGAGGTGGTCAAGGCGGCCAACCTGCGCAAATCGACGATGATCGGCTTGGGCGCGATGAGCCCTTCGAAGCCGCCCGCTGCGACTACCGACAAGCCGCCAGCCACCACGGACAAGCCGCCCGCAACCTTCTTCCCCGAGACCAAGTCGGAACAGGAGATGCCGGCGCCCGAAGATCGCACGGTGATGAAGCAAGCCGCCGAGCTCTTGCAGGACGCGCTGCGTGAAGCCGGTGGCTCGATGTCCGAGGTGAGCGCGAGCCCAAAGCCAGCGGAGCCCGCGAAAGCCGCTGCGCCCGCGTCGGCCGAGCCCAAGCGCAGTCCCGAGCCGCCAGCCGCCGAGTCCAAAGCAACCCCCAAACCGGCCTCCGAGAAGCCGGCAGCCGCTGCGGTCCAGCCCGCGTCGGCCAAGCCCGCGTCGGCCGCGCCCGCCTCGGGCAAGCCGGCATCGGTGCAGCCCGCGTCGAGCAAGACTGCCCCGACCGTGCCGACCGCGCGCAAGCCGAGCGCCGTGTCGTCGGCGCCGGCCAATCGTCGCGTGTCCGTGCCCGCGGCGGCGCCCGCGCCGAGCAATGCCGGTGGTGGGGGCGGACGGGTGGTCGTGATCGCCCTCGTGCTGGCCGCGACCGGCGGGCTCGTCTATGCGTTCTCGGCCGGCAGCAAGCCGCCTGCGCCGCCGCCCGTGGTGAACGCCGAACCGACCGCGTCCGCGCCGGCCGCGGCGGCTGAGCCTGCGCCTACCGCACCGCCCACGGCGAGCGCAGCTCCCGAACCCGCCGCGAGCGCGGAGCCCGCGGCCTCGGCATCGAGTGCGCCTTCGGCGGCCGTAGCGCCTTCGGCTGCTCCGCCCGTGACTCCGCCGGTCACGGCTGCTGTGCCGAAGCCCACGCCGGTTCCGCAAGCGCGGCCCGTGCCGAAGCCCAAGCCGGAAGCCGCAACGCCCAGGGAACCCGCCGCTCCCAGCCAACCTCCGGCGGAGAAGCCGGCAGCGCCGCCCGCGGCCACGACGCCCCCCGCTGCGGCCCCGGAAGCGCCCGCGGCGCCCAAGCCGGCACCCAAGCCGGCGGCACCCAAGCCGAAGCCTGCCGAGCCGGCCGGTGACAACCCGTACTGAGCCGTCGCTCGATTCATGAGCGGCTCCTCTCCTCCCAAAGGAGGCGACGTCGATCCGCGCATCGGCACCCTGCTGGCCGAGCGCTATCGCATCGATGCGCTCGTGGGAGAGGGCGGCATGGGCCGCGTGTACTCCGCCGAGCACGTGCTGATGCGCAAGCGCTTGGCCGTGAAGGTCTTGCGCCGAGAGTTGACCAACGTGCCCGAGGTCGTGGCGCGCTTCGAACGCGAGGCGATGGCCGCGGGCAACATCGAGCACCCGAACGTCGCCGGCGCGACCGACTTCGGCAAGCTCGCCGACGGCGCCGTATTCTTGGTGCTCGAGTTCGTCTCGGGGCGCAGCCTGCGCGATGAAATTGCGCGCGGTCCGTTCGCCGTCGATCGCGCGTTGCACATTGCGCGGCAAATCGCCAGCGCGCTGTCGGCGGCACACGCGCAAGGCATCGTGCATCGCGATCTCAAACCCGAGAACGTGATGCTGGTCGAAAAGGGGGGCGACCCGGACTTCGTCAAGGTCCTGGACTTCGGGATCGCCAAAGTGCCCCTGGGCGACGCAGCGAATGCGGGGCCGAAGCAGGGCAATCCGCTGACCAAGGCGGGCATGGTCTTCGGCACTCCCGAGTACATGTCGCCGGAGCAAGCGCTCGGGCAGACCGTGGACGGACGCGCGGACCTCTATGCCCTCGGGGTGATGGCGTTCGAAATGCTGTCTGGGGTGCGTCCCTTCAGCAGCCAGAGCTCGGTCGGGATTTTGGGGCAGCAGCTGTCCAAACCCACGCCGACGTTCGCCGAGCGCGCCCCGGACGTGCTCGTTCCGCCGGCGGTCGAGCAAATCGTGCGCAAGCTCTTGGCTCGCGATGCTTCGGAGCGATACGAATCGGCCGCCGACGTCTCGCGCGCGATCGACGCGCTGCTCGCACCCATTCCGGGCCACGGTGTGTATCGCTACACGCTGGCCGACGGTTCGCGTCCCTCACTGAACGATGCGCGCATCAGCGACGCCGCACTGGATGCTCCGACCAACCCGCTGCCCGCGCGCGCGCCGGTGCTGAACGAGGGGGCGCCCGTGATCGCGACGCCCGTGCCGGCGGGTCCGCCCGGGCTGAAGACGAATTTCATTGGCTTCGTGCGCGGCTTCGAGCGCAGGCGCCGTCGTTTGCCGCCCCCCGTGCGCGACGTGCTCAAGCCCATCCCGACGCCGGCACTGCTGCTCGTGGGCTTGCTGCTGTCGCTCTCGTTGCTCGCGGCGCTGAGCGTGGGGCTGCTGAAAGGGGTGCGCGCGTTGCGTGGCAGTCCGCACTCGGATGCGAGCGCGACCGGCACCGGTTCAGCGGTCTCTGCGCCGGCGAACGCGGCAGCGCCCGCTGCCACGGCCTCCGAGGACGAGCTCCAAGACGCTCAGAAGACGGGCCTCGCGGCGCTCGAAGCGCTGGCCGCGAAATACCCGGGCGACGCCCGGCTCGCGCTGGAGCTCGGGCGCACCGCGCTGGCCGAAAAAGAGTACGTGAAGGCGGTCGCTGCAGTGGGCAGCGCGCTCCGGCTCGACCCCACGCTCACGGGCAGCAAACAAGTCGCGAGTGTCTTGTTCCAGACGGCTCAGGTGAAGGCGTCTTCCGACGCGACCTTTGCGCTCTTGTCCGGTCCGATGGGCACGCACGGCCCGGACGTTGCCTATGACTTGGCGGCGACCGAGGTCGTGAAATTGTGGGTGCGGACGCGCGCTGATCAGGCGCTGCGTTTGCCGGAGTTCGCCAAGCTCAGCAGCCCCGAGCTGAGCATCGCGCTTTCGCTGCGCTTTGCCTCGACTTGCCCACAGCGCTATGCGCTCTTGCCGCGCGCCCAGGAAATCGGCGATGAGCGCGCTCTCGGCTACCTGAATCTGTATCGCGCGACCAGCGGCTGCGGTCGCCGTCAGCGCGAGGATTGTTACAGCTGTCTGCGCGTCGACTCACGGCTGAACGACGCCATCGACGCCATCAAGCAGCGCACGCACCGACAGTGACGGCGGCCAAGGACTAGTTCGCGGCAAAGCTCGCGAGCAGGCTGAGCAGCCCGAGCAGCAGCGCGAGCGAGCCAATCACCACGGTTGGAATGCGTTTCCAGCCGAGCGCCTCACGGGCTCGTTCGTTTTTGAGCGCGGTGAAGGCGGTCCCTGCGCCGCCGGCCATGGCCAGCACGGGAAACAAGAAGAACAGCAACTTGTGCTGGAGCACGAAGCTGAGCAGCGCGATCAGCACACTTCCGCAAGCACCGACGAACGCGGAGCCCGCCGATTTCTTTTCCGCGCCCTTCACGGTCGCGGCCAGCGCTTCGCCACAGGGAACGCAGACGATCGAGCCGTCCGGCGCGTACTTCCCCTGGAGCGTATCGAAGCTCGTCCCGCACCGCCCACACGCTTTGATCATGCTCGCGAGGTAACTTCACCCCCAGCGGTTGTCAATGCGTGGCGACGGCCTGCGGTGCTGCGCGAGGCAACGGGAACAGGGCGGCTCGTAGCGCCGCCCTGTTTGCCCGCACGACCTCACTTCCCTTCGGCCTCTTTCAGCGCGCGGTTGATCAGCTTCTTGAACGCCGACTCCGGTTGTGCGCCGCTCAAGTAGTAGCCGTTGATCACGAACGCGGGCGTACCGTTGATGCCGGCCTTGTTGCCAATCTCGGCGTCGCCGTCGATCTTGGCTTTGTGCTTGTTGCTGTCGATGGCGGCCTTGAACTTCTCCATGTCGAGGCCCATGTCCTGCGCGATCTTCTCCAGGTTCGCGCGATCGGTGCGAGCCTCGTCGCTGCCCTCGGCGTTGAACACCTTGTCGTGGAACGTCCAGAAAGCGGCAGAACCCTTCTGCGCAAACGCCTCTTGAGCGGCTTCCGCGGCTTGCGGCGCGTTCTTGTGGAAGGGCAGGGGCAGGTGACGCCAAACGATCTTGATCTTGTCGCCGTACTCCTTTTCGAGCGCCTGGACGGTGGGCTCCACGCGCTTGCAGAACGGGCACTGGAAGTCGGAGAACTCTTGGATCACGACCTTGGCGTTGCGGCCGCCCTTGGCCGCGCTGTTCTGGTCGGGCGCCGCGATGTCTTTCTTCTCGGGCGGTGGCGGCCCTTTGCCTTCCTTCATGATCTCTTCGTAGACTTTCGCGCGCGAAATGCCCTTGGCCACCAGGCCCTTGGCTTTGCCGAGTTGCTCGTCGATCGACTTCTTGAAGGCGTCGAACGGTTGCGCGCCGCTCAAGCGCACGCCGTTGATGAAGAAGTGCGGCGTGCCACGCGCTTGCAGGTCGGATGCGAGGTCGACGCTGGAGTCGAAGCGGTCACCGAACTTGTTCGTGTCGATCGCCTTCTTCACGTCGTCCCAGCTCACGCCGACCTTCTCGGCGATGCCCTTGAGATCGTCGTCTTCCAGCTTGGGGTTGCTGGCGAACAGCGCGTCGTGGGCTTCCCAGAAGCCTTTGTCGCCCTTCTTGACGTAAGCGTAGCGCGCGAGCGTCGCGGACGGCTTGGCGCGCGGGTGGAACGGCAGCGGGTTGTCCTTCCAGACGATGCGCACATCGTTGCCGTAAGTGTCGCTGACCTGCTTCAGCGTGTCTTCCACGCGCTTGCAGAACGGGCACTGGAAATCCGAGAACACGACCAGCGTGACCAGTGCGTCCTTCGGGCCGCGCACCGGGTCGTCGTCCAGGACGTTGACCTTCCACACGGCTTTGTCTTCTTCTTCCGCGTCCGGCTTGGCGGCGGTGGGTGCGGGCTTGTCCGGGCCGGCAGCCTGGTTCTTGTTGGTCAGGCTGACGTACACGTCGGAAGCACGCGTGCCGCTGGCGACCAGCTTTTGTGCCTCGCCGAGCTGCGCGTCGATCACTTCGGTGAACTTGTCGAGTGGCTGCGCGCCGCTGACGGTGACGCCGTTGATGCGGAACGCGGGCGTGCCGCTCGCGCCGATCTTGTTGGACAGCGCCATGTCCTCGTCGATCTTCGCCGAGTACTTCTTGCTGGCGAGCGCTTCCTTGAATTTCGCCTTGTCGACGCCGGCTTCGCCGGCCCACTTCTCGAAATTCTCGGCCGTGAGCGCCTGCTGATTGGCGAACGCAGTGTCGTGGAACTTCCAGAACGCCTCGCTGCCCTTCAGGCCGAACACGGCCATGGCTGCTTCGGCGGCGGGGCGCGCGTTGCTGTGGAAGGGCAGCGGGTTGTTCTTCCAGACCATACGCACCTTGTTCGGGCCGTACTTGTCGCGGATCTGCTTCAGCGTGGGCTCCACGCGGCTGCAGAACGGACACTGAAAGTCGCTGATCGTGACGATCGTCACGGGCGCGTCGGGCTTGCCCCATTGTGGGTCGCGCGAGCTCACGGGCACGCTCGCGCTGCTCTGATCGGGCACGCCACTGGCGCTCCCTGCTTCGGCCTGAATGTCGGGGCCCTTGCCTTTATCGAGGCCCCACATCAGGAACATGCCGGCTAAAAAGCTCATAAAGAAGCCGACGATTGCGGTTCCCTTGTTCATGATTGTCTCCCAAAGCCCGCACGCGCCGAGAGCGACGCAATGCGAGCGTTCCTGTTACGAATGATGCTAGCGAGAAAGAATGTCGTTCGGCTCGCGCCGAGCGCGAGGCCGAGCGCGAGACGTGTAGACGAGTCGAGTGACGCACGAGTGACGTCACGACTCGAGTTGCGAGCAACGTGGCGCGGCGCTCAGGCCCGAGGTGGGCGATCGATCGAGCGTGCGAAACCAGTGGCGAGCAGCTCATGCTCGGGCAACGACGAATTCACGCGTCCGGTCACCGGGCACAGGGCGACTCGGGTCAACATCGGCAGCGCGCGAATCGGCAGCTCGGGGAAGCTCAGCTTCTCCGGAGCATCGCGCTGAGGCGTGTTCGCGATGCGCAGCGGCGAGTAATCGTCGCACGCATGGCCCGCGCTCACGGAGTCCGAGCTCGCGGGTGTTCCGATCGGCGGAGCCGCGACCGTTTGCGCGCGCACGCCGCACATCGGCACGGCCGCAGACGCGCTCGAAACCCAAGCCAGTGACAACACGAACGCGGTCAGCGTGCAGAGTCGCACGAGCCAGGCGTTTCGCGGTTGAGCGGCCGAGGGCATGAGTCCTTGCGGGGCGTACTCTAGTCGGACGCCGTGCCGACACAACCGCGGCGGTGGCTCCGACATTCCCCCGAAACGCGTGGCCTCGACCCGGCTCGGCTTTGCCCCGCGCGCCGAAATTCGCCGCGTCGAAATGGGCTTGACTTTCGTATGTCAGTTTCTTGCCTACATCCGACTACCTAGGCACAGTGGGGCCATGGATGCCCGCGAAGCAATCGGTAACGACACGAAATCACAAGAGAATTCTGTCTGTGATGGCGACGCACTGCCGCGTCGCTTCGAGCGCTACACGCTGCTGAAGCGCATCGCGCGCGGCGGCATGGGTGAGGTCTACCTCGCCACCGCTGGCGGGATCGAGGGCGCCGAACGGCCATGCGTGGTGAAGACGATTCGCCGCGAGCATGAGGAGGACCGCTCGTTCCTGGCGCGCTTCTTGGACGAGGCGCGCATCCAAGCTCAGCTGCAACACCCGGGCATCGCGCAGATCGTGGAAGCGACCAACGATTGTGCCGGCAAACCGTACGTGGTGGTCGAGTTCATCGAGGGGCGCAACCTCGGTGATGTGCGCGCACGCGCAGGGCAACTCGGCATGCGCATGGGCTGGGCCGAGTCGGTCGCGGTCAGCATCGTGATGGCCGACGCGCTCGCGCACGTGCACGAGCGCACCGATGCCAACGGTAAGCCGCTCGACATCGTGCATCGCGACCTCAGTCCGCAGAACGTGATGATCAGCTACGCCGGCGACGTGAAGCTGATCGACTTTGGTACTGCGCGCGGCCAAAACCGACGCTGCCAAACCATCGCCGGGATCGTGTTCGCCAAGCCCGGCTACGTGGCTCCCGAAGTCGCCAACAACACCCCTGGGGGGATCCCGGCGGACCTGTACGCGCTCGGCATCATGCTCTGGGAGATGCTCGCTGGCCGTAGATTTTTGGCCGGAGACGCCTCGCAGCACATGGCCCTGGTGGCCGCGGGCAAGCGCAACCCGACCGAGCTTGCCGCGCTGATCGGCGCGCCCAAGGAACTCGACGCCCTGGTCGCCAAGTTGACCGCGGTCGGCCTGGAAGAGCGCTACGGCTCTGCCCGCCAAGTGATGAACGACTTGGTGCGCTTGCTGCAGCGCGCGCCGAGCATGGCCGATGGTGACCGCAGCGTGCGCGGTCGCATCGCGCAATTGATGCAGAAATTGTATCCCGCGGAGCCCGCGCGCACGCGCGCGGAGTTCGCACGCTTGGTCGCCCAGGCGCGGGCCACGGACGTGCCGGTAGCGGTGATTCCGCCGTCGCCGGTCGCGCCACGGGTCGAGGTGGATCCGACCCTCTTGCCCGGCACGCGCTATCGCCTGCTGCGCGTGATCGGCCGCGGCGCGATGGGCGTCGTGCACGAGGCCGTGCATCTCGACTTGATGCGCAACGTCGCGCTCAAGGTTTTGGATCCGGAGCGCATGGGCGTCGACGCCGAGCGGCGTTTCAAGGTGGAAGCACGCGCCATCGCTCAGCTGGAGCACGAGAATCTGGTCAAATTGTTCGAGTTCGGGGTCGCCCAAGACGGTCGCCCGTTCTACGCCATGGAGCTCTTGAGCGGCGAATCGCTGGATCGCAAGCTCGAACGCGAAAAAGGCATGGATTACCGCGAGGCGCTCGCCATCGGCGTCCAGGCCTGCAGCGCGCTTTCGGCTGCACACGCGGCCAGCGTGATCCACCGCGACATCAAGCCGGCCAATCTGTTCTTGTCGAGCGACGGCAAGCTCAAGCTGCTCGACTTCGGCGTGGCCAAAGCGGCATTCAACGTCGAGGCCGACGGCGAAGGGCTAAGCATCGTCGGGACGCCCGAGTACATGGCGCCCGAGCAAGCGCGAGGCGTGTCCGACCAGCGCAGCGACGTGTACGCGCTGGGCGTCGTCTTGTTCGAACTGCTGTCGGGTCACCTGCCGCACGAGGCCGATAGCCCCGTGCTCCTGCTCGACGCCAAATTTCGCAAAGAACCCGAATCACTCCGAAAGCTCGTGCCCGAAAAAGGAATCCCAAAAATGGTCGATGCAGCAGTCTCGCGCGCGCTCAGCACTGAACCCGAACACCGCTACCAATCGGCCGCCGAGCTGCGCGCAGCTCTGGAGGCGGCGTTGCACGAGCCTGAAACCACCCCATCGCGTCGCAAGTGGGTGGCCCGCGGACTCGCTTCTGCCGTTGCTCTGTCCGTGATCGGGGTGGTCGCGGCCGGCGCGGCCCGTTCCGAGATTCGCCAGCAGGCGAGCGCTGCGCTCGCGCCGCTCATGGAAAAAGCCCACGCGCTGCAAGCCCGCGCCAGCGAGCGCCTAAATGGGGCCCGCCCGGCGGCAGCTCCCGCGCAGGTGCCCGCGCTGGCCATGCAGCCTGCGGCTGAAGTCGTGCTCGCCGCCGCCGAACCCGTCGTGGCTCAGCCGGCACCGGCGGCTGCGCTGCTCGCGGCCGCGCCCGAAGGCAACGCAGCGCCCAGCAGCGACGACGGTGAGGTCGAGGAAACGGCCAGCCTAGCGAACGCGCCGGACGCGACGAGCGAAAAAGCGGAGTCGCCCGAGAATGTCAAAGTCGACATCGATTCGGACGCCGAAGCCGCGCTGGCCCTCGCCCGCGAATTGCAGGCAAAGGGCAACAAGCTCAAGGCATTGAACGTGCTACGGCACGCGGCCAAGACCTCGCCCAGTGCTGCAAATGTGCTGCACGAGCTGGCAAGCGCCGCCGAACAGGATCGCGCGTGGGGCGAAGCCGTGCGCACCATGCGACGGCTCGTCGAAGTCGACCCGAGTGCGGAAACGAAGCTCGAGCTCGCGCGTCTGGAGCGCAAGACCGGCCACCGCGAGCGGGCCCTGGAGCTTGCCCGCAGCGTGCTGAACGCGAACCCGGACTCCCCCGAAGCCCACGCGATGCTCGGCCAACTGGGCGTCAGCGAGCGCGTGGCCCTGCAAAAATAGCAGGGTTATCGCCAAAAACATCGTCCTGCCACGAAAGGAGAGAGCCGCGCCCTCACGGGCGCCGTTCGAGAAGCTGGCTCACTGGGCTGGTTCCGGTGCTAGAACGGCGCCGGACTCGGATTTCGGATACGGATGGCTCTCTCCCCCAGCGTTAGCAGTCAGGCGCTCGTCACTGCCGGATCGCCCGCAAAGGTGATCTTGAAGTTGGCGTTGCCGACGGTGTTCGCCATGCTCGCTCAGAGCGCGGTCAACGAAGTCGACGTCATCTTCTTCTCGCGCCTGCCGTGTCCCGAATCTTCGACTGCGCAAGCGGCGCTCTTGCCCTCGCTGATCTTGCTCTGGATGTTCGGCGGCTCGCTGAGCGCCATCTCGGTCGGCACGCAAGCGATCGCCGCGCGCCGTTTCGCGGAGGGCAAAGCAGTCGACGCAGGAGCGGTGCTGGTGAACTCCTGGGTGTGCTCGCTGCTCGCGGGCATCGTCTTCAGCATCATTGGCTACTTGGTCATGCCGCTCGCGCTGCACGCGCTGATCCGCGTGCCCGAGGTGCGCGAGGCTGCGCAGGGCTACTTGAATTGGCGGCTGCTCGGCATCACGTCGATGGCCGCAACCTTCTCGTTCAAAGCGTTCTTCGACGGCATCGGCAAGACGCACGTGCACATGGTCGCTTCGGTGGTCATGAACGTGATCAACGTCGTCCTGTGCATCGCGCTGATTTTCGGCAACTGGGGCGCTCCGCGCATGGGCATGAGCGGTGCCGGCCTCGCCGGCGCCTTGTCGTCTTGGGTGGGCCTCGTGATCATGGTGGCCTGGGCGACGCTCTCGCACTACCGCACGCATTTCCGGCCCTTCGATGTCACGCGCGTCATGCGCTCGCTGGTCGCAGACATCTTGCGGCTGTCGGTGCCGAGCGCCGTGGCCACCGTGGCGGTGATGAGCGGCTTCGCGTTGTTTTCGGGCATCGTCAGCCACCTCGACGGCATTTCACACGCCGCGGTGGTGAACGCCACGTGTCCGGGCGGCCGTGCCGAGGCGGTCAACGGTGCGGCCACGATGCTGATCGTCGGCATCCTCAAGCTCACCTTCACCGCCTGCTTGGCCTTCGGCACTTCGACTGCCACGCTCGTCAGTCAGTCGCTCGGCGCCGGTGAACCCGATCGGGCCGCGCGCTTCGGTTGGGTGTCGGTTCGCTTGGGCTTGCTGATCTTCGGCGCGGTGGGTCTGCTCGAGGGGGTGATCTTGACCGAGCCGCTGCTGCACTTCGTCACCCAGAGCCCGGCCGTGTATGAAACTGCCCTCGTTCCGATGCGCATGATGGGCCTGTGCACGCCGCTGATCGCCGTCGGCATGATCCTGACCCAAGCGCTGTTCGGTGCGGGCAACACTCGCTTCGTGATGCTGGTCGAATTGGTGCTGCACTTCTCGTGCTTGGTCCCGCTGGCCTGGCTGTTCGGCATCACGCTCGGCCTCGGGCTGCCGGGGATCTGGGCTTCCGCCGTGGTGTACGTGTTTTTACTGACGACGGTGATGGTCTGGAAATTCCGGCGCGGTGATTGGAAGACGATCGCCATCTGATCGAGCAGGAGAGAGGGGGCGCTCTCGTTCCAGCAGCGCAGCTCGCTTTCGCGAGAAGTTCCCGCGCGGTTCGGAGGCGAAGCGCGTCGTGCTCGACGAATCTCAAGCAGGGTGACGCGGAGCGAAATGGGGGCAGAAAGGTCGCCCGTGCCCGGCACGCCCACGCGCGGCACGCCTCCCGCGTGCCAATCCTAAGCCATTATCAAAATGACGTAATTACAAGTGTTTAGGCTTGACACGTGAGCCAGCTTACGGGCGCAGTCTGTGCCAAATTGCGCCCGGCGGCCGGCACCGCGCTTGCTCGCTGCGCCGAAGATTGAGTAGCCAGCGGGTATGGATCCCTCACAGCTGCAGCGAATCCTCGAAGGCGTTGTCGCCACGCTCACGAATGTCGGATTGAAGGTCGTCGGCGCGATCATTCTGTATTTGATCGGCCGCTGGCTGATCAATTGGATGATCCACTTGGTCCAGCGCACGCTGGAGAAGCAAAAGGTCGATCCCACGCTCCTGCGTTACCTCGGCACCGTGATCGGTGTCCTGGCGAACATCGCATTGGTGATCGCGATCCTCGGCTACTTCGGTGTCGAGACCACGTCGTTTGCGGCGCTGCTCGCGGGCGCTGGTTTGGCGATCGGTACGGCTTGGGGCGGTCTGCTCTCGAACTTTGCGGCTGGCGCCTTCCTGGTCATCCTGCGCCCCTACAAGGTGGGCGACTTCGTGAATGCCGGTGACGTCATCGGTACGGTGACGGCGATTGGTTTGTTCGTCACGACCTTCGATACGCCCGATGGCGTGCAGACCCACGTCGGCAACGGCAAAATCTTGGGTGGCACGATCCAGAATTTCTCCGCCAACCGCATTCGGCGCGTCGATCTCACGGCGCAGCTCCACTACTCGGTCAACGTTGCGGACGCGATCGCCCGCTTGACCGCCAAGATCACGGCCATCCCGAACGTGTCCAGTGACACGCCGCCCGTGATCGAAATCCTCAACTTCACGGAATTCGGCCCCGTGCTCGTCGTGCGCCCGTTCACGCACACCGACCACTACTGGCAGGTGTACTTCGACACCAACAAAGCCATCGTACAGGTCGCGGGCGAAGCCGGTTTCCCACCCGTCGAACGCAAACTGACGGTGAAGAACGCCGCGGCGATCTGAGCGCCCGCGTTAAACGCGCATGCGCGCAAACTGAATGCGCATGCGCGCAAACTGAATGCGCATGCGCGCAAACTGAATGCGCATGCGCGCAAACTGAATGCGCATGCGCGCAAACTGAATG
>DASSMT010000213.1:0-21593 GCA_035688655.1 Polyangiaceae bacterium
CGGGTGGCGGCGCGGGCGGGGGCGGCGCGGGTGGTGGCGGCGCGGGTGGTGGCGGCGCCGGTGGCGGGGCGGACGCACGCACTGGGGGCGGCGCCGGTGGCGGGGCGGACGCGGTCGGCGCGGGTGGCGCGACGCTTTGCAGTACCGTGCTCAGATCGGCCGCGCTGCGCGCCAAGTTCAGCGCACGCAGATCGTCTCCCGATTCTTCGGCGCGCTCGGCGGCGCGGCGCAGCCAGCGCAGGGCCTCCATTTGCTCACCAGTACGGAACAATGCACGCGCAGTCTCGATCGCGACAGCTACCGGTTCGGGATCGACGGGTTCGACCTCCGGCAGGGCGGAGAGATCGGGGAGATCGGGGGGAGAATCAACCATGGGGCGCGCAGTCTGGCCGAGACTCTGGCCAAGCAAAAGCAGTTTCACACACCCTGACGGTTCCTCGCTGATTGCCGGGTGACCGCTACGCAGGGCCCGAAAAAATCCGCGGTCGCCAGACGAGTCAGCGCACGCCGTGCATGCGCCGCGCGAGCGCGGGCGAGACCAGCGCCAGCACGACGCCGACCCCAATCGCCACGCAACCGATGCTGCCGAATACCGAACCGTAGACCATCACGGTTTGGGCAGGGCTCGGTGAAGTGGCGATGGCAGCGATATCGGTCTTGGTGCCAGTGAGCTGCGCGATCAGCGCGGCCACGTACTGCGCGAACGAATAGGCCAAAAACCAGGTGCCCATCAGGATGCCGGTGATGTTTTGCGGAGCAAGCTTGGTGACCATCGACAAGCCGATCGGCGACAAGCAAAACTCACCGGTTGCGTGCAAGAAGTAGCAAAGGATCAACCAGAACATGGGCACGCTACCCGTCGCGCGCGAGGTCGCGGCGCCAATGTAGAGCGCGGCGAAGCCCAAGCCGAGCTGGAGGATGCCGAACGCGAACTTCAGCGGCGTGTTCGGTTCCGAGCGACGACGCGAAAGGTAGAGCCAGAGCACGCTGAACACGGGTGCGAGCAGCAGGATGAACAAGCCCTCCACGGACTGGAATTGCGAGGCCGGGATCTGCCAGCCGAGCAGCGTGCGATCCACGTTGCGATCGGTGAAAAGATTCATGCTCGTGCCGGTTTGCTCGAAGAACGACCAAAAAACGGTGGAAACGAGCGTGAGCAGCAGTAAAACGCCCAGCCGATCGCGCGTGCTCCGGTCGGGGAGTCGCGTCAGGTACACGCACAATCCGACGAACACCGCGACTCCGAACACGCTCAGGAGCGAGCCAACGAGCGCCGGGTGCTGAACCAGTTGCCAGGCGACGACCAGCGAAAGCAACGTGCCCAAGTAAACCCAAGTCTGGAGTGACAGGCCCCCGAACGCCGTGCGGCGGCCCGGGCGCGGCGGTGCTTCGGCCAAGCCGAGCAAGAGCGGCTGCGCGCGCACGAACACCGAGAGCCCGAGCAACATACCGACGCCCGCGAGCCCGAACCCCCAATGCCAGCCGAAGCGCTCGCCCAAATAGCCACAGGCGATCGGCGCCAAGAACGCGCCCAGATTGATGCCCATGTAGAACAGCGTAAACGCCGAGTCTCGACGAGGATCGGAGGCGGCATAAAGGCGGCCGACGAGGCTCGAGATATTGGGTTTGAAGAAGCCGTTGCCGCAGATCAGCAGGGCGAGCGCGGCGTAGAACACCTGCAAGCTCTGCACCGCCATCGCGAAATGGCCGAGCGCCATCAGCACCCCGCCAATCAAGACCGCCTTGCGAAAGCCCAACAAGCGGTCGGCGAGTAGCCCCCCGAGCACCGGGGTCGCATACACCAACGCGGCGTAGCTGCCGTAGATCGCGTACGCCGCCCGGTCGCTGAACAGGAAGGACTTGGTGAGGTAAAACACCAAGAGTGCCCGCATGCCGTAGAAGCTGAAGCGCTCCCAAGTCTCGGTGAAGAGCAGGTACGCAAGGACGCGCGGATGCCGACCCTGGTCGACCACCCGCTCGGCGGGCGAGGGAGACGACGAGGTCGTGCTCAATGCAATGCCGGATCGGGAACGGGCTGTGGTCGACGAATGCCCGCCTGAGCCAACCGTTCTGCGACGAGCGTAATGCGCTGCAAATCCTCGAAGCCGAGGACACCCGCGTAGCCCGTCGCCGAGCGGACCACCACGGGGCGACCGGCAATTTCCAGCAAACGACGCCGAACCTCGTCGAGCGGCGTTCCCGCATCGACCGCAAAAAATTCGCGACGCATCAACGACGACAGTGGAGCTTCCAGCCCAACGCGAGGCGCCGCTGCCAGCACTTGCTCGCGCCCGATCGTGCCCACCAGTTCCTTGCCGTAAAAAACCGCGAAATGAGCCTGGGGGCTACGTACCAAGGTGTCGAGGACATGCCCGACCTGCTCTTGTGGGGCGAAGACCACGGCATTCGGATCGCAGACTTCACCGGCGCGCAACTCGCTGAGCAGCTCGGAAGCGCGCACGGCGGCGCGCTCTTGTACCGCACCCACGAACACGAACACCGCGACCAAGGCGAGGGGTCCCCAATCTTTCTTGAAGGCGACGCTCAGCAACACGATCGCGAGCACTTGCCCGACCGCCGCTGCAATTTGCGTGGCCCGCGAACGGCCCAGCGAAACGCCGAGCAACGCCCGGAATGCGCGTCCGCCACCCATCGGCAAAGCCGGCAGCAAGTCGAACGCCGCGAAGGCGGCGTTCGCCCAGAAGAGCGCTTGCAGCATGCCGAGTAGACTCGGCGCGTACACCAGCTGCAAATGGCCGTGGTCGAGCGGAACTCGATAACGGTCCAAGACGACCCACGAAAATAGTGCAACGCTCAGGTTCAGCAGCGGGCCCGAGAGCGCGAGCACGACCTCGTGCCGCGCCTTTCTCGGCTCGCTCGCCAAGCGCACGACGCCGCCGACGGGCAAAAACAAGATCTCGGTCAGCGCCAGACCCAAGCGCCGCGCGACCAGGCACTGGCCGAACGCGTGCAACGCGAGCGCAGCCAGTAGAGCGCCGAGCACGAGCACGCTGAAGGCCGGCCCCCGCGGCGTACCCAGGTGCAGCGCAAAGGAAATCACCGCTAACGCGAAGGCGACGTGCACGCGCACGTCGATCGCGAACAGGCGCGCGATGCGAAAGGACCACCTCATGCGCGCGACCATAGTGCCGCGTGAAATGCTTGGCGAGGTTCAGCTGGCGCACGCAGCAGCCGGCTGCCGCAGCCTCGCGCGCTCCCAAATCGCGATGTGCCCGCCGCGTTTCGCGATCGAATGCCGGGTTTCAAATTTGAAACCCAGAGTCAGGTCATCGCATCGTAAGCCACTGAATTTCATTGCGTATAATCTGGCACGCAGCGTGCTTAAAGAGAGCTGCAGGCGGCGCCCTTGGTGCCCCCCCCTCCGCCCGGGTCGTCGCCTCCCTAATCTATTCAACGGCTCGGCGCGCTCCCCTCGCGCCGGGCTGTTGCCCTTTTTTTGCTGGTTCGGAAATCAGTTGTCGCTCGGTAAACGCCGCGCCGCGCCGAGACCTGCCAGGACGACAGCCACTTGCTGTGCGAAGTTTGCGAGCTCCGCTGAATCATTGGTTCGGAAGGGATGATCGCTGCGCCCGAGCTCGAGCATGGCGCACAGCTGACCCTCGACCATGATCGGCAAGATCGCGATTCCGGAAAGGGGGCCACCGGGGCTCAGCCTCGCCGCAACGGTCTGCTCGACTCCGCCGCGCTCACCCGACCCGCTCAAGATCTGCACTTGGCCCGCCCGCGCCAGGGCCAACGCGGGATCGAACCACGGGAGCACTTCACCCAAGCGCTCACTGGGAGCTTCGAATACGCACGACAAGGTGGGAAGCAGCAGCGGTTGTCGCACGCGATGCACCAAACCAACTGCCGAGGAAGTGGCCAACGCCGCGGCATGCAGCGCGATCAGCAGTGCTTCGCCCGCGTCCGTCGCGCGAGCCACGGTCTCGGCACCTTCGAGCAAGCTCGCCGGATCCGGCGCAGCATCGTCGACTCGACGGTCGAGCACGCGGATCAGCGCCGAGACTTCGCGAATCTGGCGCAGCTCGCGCCAATTCTGCCAACCGGTCTGACGCACCCAGGCGCTGCTCGGTACACGTCCGTGGATGACTCCGCGCAGCAGCAGGTCCGTGCGAACGGGGCCGACAGTCACGCCCGCATTGCAGACCAACCACTCAGGGGCACCCGTGGGCGCACAAAAACCGCTCGCCGTTCGCATCATCAAAGACTACCTCTGCCCAAGAAGGTCGGCACCAGCCAATTGTTCCAAGCGAGCCGCGCGCGGGCCAACAATCCGGGCAATGGGACGAGCGAGATTCGTCAGTGCGAAAGCCACGCCAAAGTTTCGAAATGGTGCGTTTGGGGAAACATATCGAAGCCGCACACGGACGAAAGCGTGTAGCCAGAGTCCGCGAGCGTGCGCAGATCACGTGCCAGCGTGACTGGATCACACGCGCAGTAAGCGATGTGCTTGGGTGCGCGTCGAATCAGCTCGGGCAAAACCTCGCGTGCGCCGCTCCGTGGCGGATCCAGCACGACCAGATCGAAGGCATCCGCGCGCGGCAATTGGGCCAGCGCCTGTTTGACGTCACCCGAGATGAAACGCGCGCGCGTCAGCCCTTGTTCGGCCGAAGCTCGCTTGGCCGCAGCGATCGCCGGTTTGGAACCCTCGATGCCGACGCCGCTCAGACCGCGAGCCAAGAGCGGCAGACTGAAGTTGCCCGCGCCGCAGTAGAGATCACAAAAGGTGCGGATTTCGCGCAGCTCGGCGCCATCGAGCAGCGCTTGGACCAGGCGCTGATTGACCGCCCAATTCACCTGCGTGAACGCCGCACCAGAGACTCTCAGCTCGACTCCGCCCGGCAAGGGGAATCGCTGATCGTGCTCGGGTGGCAAATCGCGCTCGGCGATCGAAGTATGAAATACCTTCGCCAGCTCGCTGAGTAAGGGCGATCTGTCGGCGAACGAACCCGGCGCCGGCAGCAGGCGCAACGCGAACCTCGCTCCCGCTGGAGCCACGCGCAATTCGAGCTCGCTGAATGAAGCAACTTCCGTGCGATGGTGGCTCGCGATCTCGCGCAACGTGCCGAGGGCTCGCTCGAGCTCTGGCTCGGTCACCGAACAACCGGGGATCTCGACCAGCTCTCGAGACCCTGGCGCGAAGAAGCCCAAGCGGCCATCGCGTGAGACGTGCAACCGAACGCGCGAGCGGTAAGCAAGCGGCTGATCCGCAGCAACGAAGCCGAGCTCCGGAAGCTGTTCGAAGCGACCCGTGCGAGTCAGCGCGTCGCGCAGCATGCCGACTTTCGCGTTCAATTGGGCCGGATAGTCCAGCGTCATCAAATCACAGCCACCGCAGCTGCCCTGAACCGGGCACACGGGTCGAACTCGGTGGGGACTCGGCTCGAGCAGCTGCCAACGGGTCGCCTGCAGGTAGCTTTGATGGTCTTCGGCCAATTCGACTCGGATCCTCTCGCCCGGTAGTGCGCCGGGCACGAAAGCACTTTGGCCGTTTGCCAAGCGCAAGAAACCCGCGCCTCCCGGCACGAGCTTTTCCACCCGCCATTCGTTCTGCTCGGGCTCGAGCGTCTTCTGTTTTGGCTGAGAGGGGCGCACGGGGAGATCGCGAGGGCCGCTGGCGTAGAAAATACTCAAGATTCGTCACGCACCGGTGTCACATAGCTGGCCCGAGGCGCGACGTAGGGCTCGCTGAAGTCATACCCCATGGCCGCCCCCGTGTTATCGCACCAAAACCCGCACGCCACCCTTTTGGCGGATCCCGCGCTCCGCGAGGGGTTATTGAAATACGCGCGTCGGCGGCTGCCACCCGCCGAGGTCGAGGATTTGGTGCAAAATACCCTGACCGAAGCTTTGATCGCCGCGAACGCGCCCAGCGATCCCGCGGACTTTCGGCGCTGGGTGCGGGGCATCGCGCGACACAAGATCGCCGATAGTCATCGACGCCGCGGCCGACTGCCGCTGCTCGCCGCCGACGTCGACCAGAACGCGGCAGAGCCACGAGCCTCGGCCCCCTCTACCAGCGAGCTCAGTCAATGGATCGAGAGCGAGCTGCCCAAGACCGAGCACGCCCGGGCAACGCTCCATTGGCTCCTGCGCGAAGGTGATGGCGAAACCCTGGACGAGATCGCGCGCGATGTCGACCTACCCGCTCCGCGCGTGCGGCAGCGCGTGTCGCGGTTGCGTCGGCACTTTCATGCGCGGTGGCTCGCCCTGGGCGCTGCTGGACTCGTCTGCTTGCTCGGCCTGGGCGCGCTCATGCAGCGCGCGCTTTCACCAGCTGTCGTCGTGCCGAACATCGCTCCCGAACCGGGGCTGCCATTGGAGCAGGCGCGGCTCTTGCGCCAAAGCGGGTTGCAGCATTGTGTCGCTGGGGCTTATCCCGAATGCATTGCTGCACTCGATCGAGCAAAGTCGCTCGACCCAGAGGGTGAGAACGCGAGCGCCATCCGCGAAGCGCGCGCTGCCGCGGCCCGTGCCGAGCAGCCGCTCATGAAACCCGCCTCGTCGGCTGAAGCGCCAGCGAGCTCGCTGCCCGCCGTCGAATCGACGCCGAAGCGACGCGCGCCGAGCAAGCTTTTGCCGAAGCCAATCGCCCCCAGCAAGTCCATTCACAAACCCGAACCCCTCGGCGCACCGCCGCAACAAAAGGCCATGCCCAGCAAGAGTAGTAGCCAGCAATTGTTCGTTGACCCGGCGAGCAGCAACTCGTCGGTCCAGCAGCCGAGGAGCAAGAAATTCAGCGCGGAAATACAGCAGGAAGTGGATAAGCGCTGAGCGCGATGCGATTGCCGTCCGGGTCTCGTGCATAACTCGTAAACTCCGAGCGCGACTCGACGACTGCACCGGCGCGCTCGAGCCGTGCCTCGAACACCACCCGTTGCTCGACCGAGACGCTCACTGCGATCAAGAACGGCCCGGCTCCAACCCCCACGACGATTCGCGGCGGCTCGGTCGTCGACTCGATCATCAGCAGCGAACCGCCCAGATCCAACCACACCGATCGCAGCGCTCCATCCGAATGTAGGTGACGCGTCACTTCAGGGAGCTCCAGTACGTCGATGTAGAAGCGTGCCAGGCGTTCGACGTCGCGCGTTCCGAGTGCGATGTGGTGCAATACGCTCATCCAGAAGAGCCTCACGCGGCGCGCCGAGCACGGCAACACGAGCCCAAAGAACGTCGATATTCTAGGTCATTTCCCGACATTCTCAGGCTGACACGGACGCAACGTGCGCCTCTTGCCCACATCGCAAAACTTGCGTTGGCGCGACGTGGCTAGCTCGTTCATTTCGAGACGAGAAATGTGATGAGCGACAATTCTCCGCAGTGATCGCCATTCCGCAGCAGAGACACAGATCGGAATGAAACCTGCAGCGTCTACGTTCTGAAAGTAGAGGCCATGACCAATCGCCCTCACAGGAACGATCGCGTTCTCCCGTTCGGCCCGGCTGTGTGTGACGAAGGTTCGACCGTCCGCCAGCGAACGCCCGCGTCACCGCCCGTGAACCGCAGGTCCGAGCCGGACCTGGCGCTCGACCAGCGTCTAGAGGGCAAGTTGGCCGAAGCAGCGGCGCTACTCGCCAAGCTCGAGCCTCAAGACGCGCGAGCACGCTTGCTGCACATCGCGATGTTGCGACGCGACCAGCCTTTGCTCGACGGCATCCTCGCCGAGCTCGCGTCGCCTTCGCGCGGCGGCCGTCCAGCACGTTGAAGTAACGTGAGGCGGGCGGGGCAGTTGTAGCTCCTCGCTACTGAACGTGTGCAAAAAGAGCCCACCTTTTGCCGAGGTTTGCGACTGAACGCTGCGCGCATCCGTCCGTTCAGTTCGAGTATGAAGACATGGCTGATCGGGTTCGCGGCGTTTGCGGCACTACCAACGTTGTTCCCTAACACTCTGCAAGCGTCCGAAGCCAAACTCGCAGCGTCGAAAGCCTCACCCCACGACGATTCGAGCCGCGCAGGCGAGAGCACGACCAAACAGCTCCCCGGCGGGGCGCTCCTACATCTGTCGCCGGGAACGCGAATCGAAATCGGACGTTCGACGAAGCTGCAGCTCGCGCCGGCGGGCTCACCGCAAACGGTGACGCAAGTCGTCAAGCTGATCTCGGGCCGTGTCGACATCGACATTCCGGCGAGCAAGGTACCGAAGACCGCCGTCCTGTTGCAGGGACCACACAAGGTGAGCGCGGTCGCCAAGGGCGGCCACAGCACTGCCATTGCCGACGCCCATCGCGTCACCATCGCCGCGGTGGATGGCGACATGCTCGCGGCCGCAGGCGCCGCTTGGAAGCCGCTCGGGGCCGGACGCATTCGCAGTTTCGTCGGTACTGATCCCTCGTTCCAGGATACGCGCGTGCCCGCCGCGCCCAGCCTGCGTATTGCACGTCCCTTGCTGTTGGGACTTGGTGAGCACCCGCCGGACGCGCAAGCCGAGGTCTTCGCGGTGAAGGAAGCCAATCACTATCGATTGAGCGTTTGGCGCGTGACGGAGAAGGGCAAAGAGCTCGTTCGTCAGCTCGACACTTCTGGAATCGCGGCCGTTTCCGGCTTGGCCCCGGGCCGCTATCAAGTGACTGCCCGCGCCGTGGACGCCGCGGGCATTTTCGGCCCCGAGAGCGAGCCGAGCGCGCTGCGTATCGTTGGCGCAGAGCTGCCTGCGGGGTCTCGTCGCGAAGAGGGCGCGATCCTGCTCGGCCAACGCACCCGCGCCAAGCTGCTCGGCGCCGAAGGTTTGGAGGCCACTTACAATGGCTCGCAACACTTCGTGCCTGCGCCGGACAGCGTGGGCCTCGCGCGTGGTGAAAGCACTCTGCTTCGCTTGCGCGAGCCCGGCACGGTGGAAGAGCTCCGGGTCAACCTCGAACCACGAACGCTTCGCGCCGACGTGCAGATCACGCCCAAACAAGCGCACTGGCCGGAAGACGTGATTGAGGTCACCGTGCAGCTGTTCGACTCGCGCGGTCGTCCGGTCCCAGAGACCACGAAAGTGACACCGCTGGTGCTCGTCAACGTGCAACCCACGGAGGTGACTTGGATGCGCTCGGACAACATCCTGCACACCTCCATCCGGGCCCCGCTCAGCCGCGGACCGTGGGTCGTTCGCGTGGAAATCAGCGACGAATTCGGAGATTCGGCGGGTCGAGATTTCTTGGAGATTGCCGGGCCGGACGCGGCGCGGGTCAGCACACGCTGAAGAACACGGGCCTCGTCGTCACGTGGCCGTTGAGCTAATGTCGGGGTGACGTGCTGCTTTCCGATTTCAGTCATGTGATTTTCGACCTCGACGGCGTGCTGCTCGACACCGAGCCGCTCTACACCGAGGCCACGCAGCGCGTCGTCGGGCAATACGGCAAGACCTTCGATTGGTCGCTGAAGTCCCGAATGATGGGCCGTCACGAGCTGGAGGCCGCACAGCTCTTGGTCGAAACGCTCGCGCTACCGATCACGGCCGAGGAATACCTGCGGCGCTCGGTGCCGATTGCCGAAGGCTTGTTTGCGAGCGCGGCAGAGCTGCCGGGCGCACAGGCGTTCGTCACGGAATTGGCTGCGCGCGGACACGTGCTCGCGGTCGGCACCAGCAGTACGCGCCGTCTGTATGAGCTGAAGACCCGCCATCTGCCCTGGTTCGGCGTGTTTTCCGCAGTGGTGTCGGGTGATCATCCCGAGGTGCGCGCGCTAAAACCCGCGCCGGACATCTTCTTGGCGGCGGCGCGCGCCATTGCCGGGGACCCAGCGCGCTGCCTGGTAATCGAGGATTCGCCTGCTGGTGTCGTGGCCGCGCGCGCAGCCGGCATGAGCGTGATCGCAATTCCCGACGCCGCGTTGCCGAGCGAGCGCTTCGCGGACGCTCAGCTGATCGTTCGCAGCTACGCAGAGCTGCGTGCTCGGCTCGAGTGCTGAGCGCTACTCGGCGCCGCTCAAATCATACCAGCTGAAGAACTGTGCCAAATAGGCGCGCTGCGCCGGCGGCATGTACTCGAAATTGCGGCCGCGATCGATGATCTCCCAGAAATCCTTGCTCTCCACGCCCTCCAACGCGCGGCGGATCGAGAGCAGGCGGTCCCCGGGCTCATTTTTCATGTCCTGCGAGATGCGACGCGCTTTTTCCTCGTCACCGCGCATCAAATAAAAGGCCGCCAGCTTGACTTGAGCTTTGCGCACGCCGAGCAGCGCCTTTTCCTGGCTGCTGACTCGCAATGGGCGGTCGAGCTCCAGGAACTGACTCAGCATTTCCTCTTCTTCCGCTGCCCCCTGCTCGTTCGCGTATTGGCACAGCGCCGACAGATCATAGGCCACGGTTTCGGTCACGAAGGTGAGCTTCATGTCGAAGCTGACGTGACCATAGTAGTTCATGTGCTTGACGCCCTCGACCGCCGCGCGCCCGTTGCCGTGCCGGAGCATCGCCTCCACCAGCAAACGGTATTGATTCAGCACGTTGTAAGCCGTGCGCACCTCACGCGCGTTCAACGTCGCGCGCATGTAGGAGTTCATGAACCGGTACACGAGCGCGATCAGCTCTGCATCGTGCGCGGTACACGCGGCCTCGCCGATGTAGCGAGTGTCGATCGCAATCAGGTAGTTGATGTCGCGCATGCTGCCGAGGGCCTCGTTGTAAATCCCGAGGTACTGGCGCATCACCTTCCACTCGACCCAAGTGCGCCGCTGCTCGAGGTCCAAAAGCGACTCGGGATCCATGGCCACGAAGTCCGGATTTTCGCGGATTTTGGCTCCAATACCGAACCAGACCTGCGATGCCTGCGCTTTTGTCTTCAAATACGCGAGCGAGAAATCCTTGAGTGCATCGACCGCGCCGCTGGCGATGATCTTGTCCTTGCCTGAAATCGAGTTGCTGGTGATGTCCGTGAGCTCCTCCATGGCTGCGAGTGTGGAGGCCTGAGCGTCGGCCGAGCGCTGCTGATCCGGCTCCTCCGCGCCTCGACTCGCGACGCCCACCGCTTCGCTGCGAATCCGGGAAATGATGTTCATCGGCTCCAAGAACCAGAATACGTAGCGGAAGTACGGGCCCATCAGCACCAGGCCGAGCGTGGTGGCACTGATCATGGCCAGCAGCGCAGCGCGCGGCACATAGTCCTGATGAATCGACACGCTGAGCCAGACCCCGCAGATGCAGGTGATCAGGTAGTAGCCCATGACCGCCAAATTGATGCGATCGCGAAGGAACATGCGCGCGACCCCGGTGTAGCGATCTGCAGAGAGTTGCACGATGATGGACACGACGGTGATCACGATGCCGAATACTGCGGCGATCATGCCAGCGAGCGAGCTCACCGCGTCGGTGATGCTGCCCGGATCGAATTGAACGTAACGCCCGATCGGGGTCTTGAATGGAGGGTGAGCCTTACCCCCGGTGAAGAAATGATCGAACGAGTAGAACGCCCAGAACACCAGCAAGGCGCCGAATGTGAGGACGACGATTGGCACCAGCCAGTGCTTGCGAAAGTTACCCAGGCCTTCGGTCATATCCGCGGCAGTTTAACGCCAGGCGCGCAGCCGGCGCAAAGGCAGAGCCAATGCCGCTGCCAGCCACGTGAGCAGACTGAGTCGCACGGGTCGCGTGCGCGAACGCGGCTGCTTCAGCGTGTGTTCTGCGCCCAGGGCAGCGCTTTTTGCGCGAGCGGAGTTGCTGCTGGCTGAATTTCCGGAGCAGGTGTCGCCGTCATATCCGCTCTTGCCACAGCCCGAGTCGCCCTCGGGATCGCTGTCTCCACTGCAAGTGTCGGAGTTCGAATCACTGCTGTCGCCTCCACACGAATCGTCCTCCGAATCACTCGAGCTCGAGTCGCCGCTGCAGGACTCGTCCTCCGAGTCACTCGAGCTCGAATCGCCACTGCACGAGTCGCTGCTCGATTCGCTGCTGCTGCTGTCCCCGCTACACGAGTCGCTGCCGCTGGCGCTGGAGCTCGAACTCGATGCCGTACAGCTCGTCTCACTGACGGTTGCCGTGGTCGTCACCGGCGTCGCTTCGCTCGAAGTGCCAACGACGACTGGCGTGGTGTTCTCCGGCGGTGTCCTCGTCTGTGTCGGCTCACCCGTGGCGCTCGACGTCGGGGGCAGCGCGAGTTCCGGCGCACACTCGCTCGAGTCGAAATCCGTGGCGACCAGCAGCGGTCCGCTCGCTGCGCTCTCGGCCACCCGGAACGTTGCGCCGTCCGGGTTCAGCGCACCGAAGAAGCGACTCAGGCGCGGCTCCGCGAAATCGAGTTCGGTCAGGCTCTTCGACAGGTCGTCGGCTCCGCCGCACCTGAAGTCGTCGGCGTTCACGGAGCCGCGAGTGTGCGCGGCTCGAACCCGCGCCTGGCAAGCGCTCGCGTCTTCGCCCGAGAGTCCCGCGAGATAGCGTGTGGTCGCCGAATCGATGTCAGCGCCGGACGGCAGGTTCGTGACGCGAAATAACGCGAGACTCGCCTGCACTTCGTTCAACCAACGCTGCGGGTTTTGCTCGAGCCAGCCGCGGCGCGCCGCTCGGTAGTCGCTACTGGCGTCGAGCGCACGATAGCTGACCGGAAATTCGCTGAGCTCGGCGCTCGGCTCCGGGAACGGCTGCGCGCCGTCTTTGGCCAGCGCAATCAGGCTGAGCGGTAGCGAATCTGCGCCCGACAGGACGATTTTCGGCAACTCATTGGCATGCCCGTGGTCGACCAAACGCAGCGCTTCGGTGCTGCTCGCGAGCTCTGGCAGGTCGTAGACCAGAACCTGAAACGGTGGCTCCGCGCGGCTGGTGAAACGCGCAATGCGCTCCAGGTCCACCGGCAGCTCGGCGTCCGCCAAGCGACGGCGGAGCTCGAGCTCCGAGGCAACCTCGAAAACGTCGTGCGCAGCGACCCGGCGCGCTTCAGGTAGCCCCGTGTCCGCCGGGGCGAATTGCGTCGACCCGGCACAGGCGGAACCGGGCGGCGCGGCCACGCGCACGCGCGTCGCGAAGTCCAGCGCGCTGAGCCAAGCGTGTGCGGCGGGCGCCGATTCGACAGCGGCTCCGGCCGTGACCAACGCCAACCGGGTGCGTCCTTGGAGACGCACGCTGAGCCAGAGCGAAGAGTCATCCGCCAAGACTTTGGCTAGCTGCACCTCCGAAAGCTGCTTCGCGTCGCCGACGACCAGCAGCGCCGGCGTCTGTGCTCGGCCGCACACGGAGGCCAAAGCGCAAACGCCGAACACGGCGAGGCAAGTGAACTTTCGCAGCACGACCACCTGTCACAG
The DNA here is from genome assembly GCA_035688655.1 of Polyangiaceae bacterium. GTDB lineage: Bacteria > Myxococcota_A > Polyangia > Polyangiales > Polyangiaceae > PMG-095. The sequence continues at coordinate 13,237 of DASSMT010000213.1, forward strand.
CAACCGACGTGCCCAAGCCGTGGCTAGCGTTTCCTCGGGCTTTTGCCGATGATCCCGGGCTCACCGTGAACAGCTATCCGGCACTGTATCCGGGCTGCGACAGTGGCAAGCTCAGGCGGACCAAGGGCGCGCGAGGCTTGGCCTAGAGCAGTGACGGACCCACTCGCAGGGGTAGGGCGGATTCCGAAAGCTCGAGCGCGCGGCAAATCGCTCGTGGCTCGGCGCCCGCAGCGAGTGGCGGAGACACGAAGGGCGCGGCCGCGAGCGCTGTCCGAAAGGGCACGGAAGGGAAACAGCGGTCACGCAGGCCGTGCACGAAGCGCAGCGTGCGCAACGAATCGAACCAGGTGTGGATTCGCCGTCTCAAAACCGCGCCGCGCGGCGCCTGAGTCGCGGCGCTCGCCAGCGCCGCAAACGCGCCGAGCCCGGTCAATACCTGCTGAACGGATGGCGCGCAATCGGGAACCCAGAGCTCGATGGCGCGGGTCAGCGCAGCGACGTCCGCGCTCTCGGCAAAGTCGTCCAGGCCTTTCAACACAGCTGCAAGGGCGCGGAAGATCTCCGGCGAGTAGAGCAGGAATTGTTCGCCACTCGCGAGCTCCTCGGCAATTTCACGCGAGCGTCGGCCGGTTCCGAAAGGCACTCGCTCGGAAACGCGCGCTCGGATCGCGATCGGGGAAACGCGCGGACGATGCAGCGGACCGACCTTGGCAAGCTTGTTCAAGAGATGAAAATCTTCGGCCGCCTCGCGCTTGGGCACGCCGCGCACGCTCAGGTACGCAGGCGCGGACACACACAGGGTGCTGCCGACGCTCTGATACGCGTACTGGGAGCTCGCCGACGCCAAGCCGAGCACGTAATAACGGAGTGAGATCTCGTACAGCACGGTGGCCGCGTCGATCGCGGGGTCGCCGCCGGGCTCGTGACGGTAAGGCCAGAGCCAAGCCGCACTCGGCGAGCCCTGGCTGACGGGCTCGGGTGCGGTCAACTCACGAAAGTAGTCGGCTGGCAGCGTGACATCGGCGTCGCTCGACGCGAGCAGCGGACTCTTCAGCTGGCCGCTGGCCCAGAGAGCAGCCGCCAGATCGCCGCCCAGTTTGCGCGCGAGCCCCACCCCTTCACGCGGCGGCAAGCGCACGCCTGGGCTCGCCCGGTCGAGCCACAGGAGATCGTGGGTCTCGGCGCGAGCGAGCCAGGCTCGGGCCGAGATCGCTTCGTGGGTCAGCGCACTCGGCCGCGGATACAGCCCCTGGAGATGGCTGAGCAGCCGCTGATTTTCGGCGTGGATCGCGGCACTGGCCGCGTCCGTTGCGTTCACGACCAAGATCAAGAGCACGCGCTCCGCCGCAGCCGAGAGTGCGCTCTGAAATCCGTCGAGCAGCGACGGGGCTTCTCCGCACACGGGTACGACCAGCGCCGCGAGGTAGCGTTCGTCGAGCGCTCGAGCGAGCGCCGCCTCTGGCTCTGCATGACGCGCGAAGTACTGCGCGCCCTCGCTGCCCGGGCGGGAAGAAGGCTTCAATGGACGGCTGCGCGATGCGGCAACCCGCGCACGAGCTCGGCCTCGTAGTCGAGCAACGCCGCCGCGCGCTGCTCGATCTCCGACTCCTCGAAGTAGGCGCGAGCCAGGCGGAAGAACAGCCCGTGGTGCCGAGCCTCGGCGCGAGCGAGCTCGAGGTACGGCTCTGCCAGCGAGGAATTCTGATCTTTCAAGGCTTCGGCCACCATGAACAAGCGCTCGCAGCCGCGCGCTTCGACGATGCCGGCGACCAGCAGCTTGTCGAGCAACACTCCCGGGCCGCTGTTCCGCACTCGTGAACGGAGCGCGTTCACGTACGGGTCCTTGTAGTCGTCGGCCATGATCAAGCCTCGCTCGTGGACGATGCGGTACATGATCCGAAAATGCTCCAGCTCTTCTCGGGCAAATTCGATCAAGGGCTCGATGAGCTCGCTCTTGTCCGGGTAGCGCACGACGAAAGACATTCCCGTCGCCGCCGCCTTGCGCTCACACGCGGTATGGTCGAGCAAGAAGGCGTCGAAGTCGGCAAACACGGCGTCCAGCCACTGTGGTGGAGTCTTGAAACGAAGATCGAGCATCGTCAGAAACGACGCTATTGCAGAGACTCGACAGTTCGGCAAACAGCGCGCTCATCCCAGCCTTTTCGCGGCATTTTCAGGCCCAGAGTTCGCGAGCAATGGCTTCGTTGCAGGCGCGCCGCGTTTCGCTAGCCTCGGCACAGACATGGCAGGCTACTCCGGCACACCGCTCCCCCAAAAGCTGGGCCTCAAACCCAACGCTCGCTTCGGTGTCTGGAACGCGCCCGACGATTTCGTCGACCTGCTCGGTGCGCTCCCGCCGGGCGTGATGCTGCGGGATGCGTCACGCGGCAGCTCGTTGCTGGACGTGATCGTCTGTTTCGTGAGCTCGCGCGCCGAGCTCGAGCAGCTCTTCCCTCGCGCCCGCAAGCGACTCGATCCGAACGGCGGGCTGTGGCTGTGCTGGCCGAAGAAGACTTCGGGGATCAAGACCGATGTCGGCGAGAGTGAGCTCAGAAACCTGGGCCTCGCCTCGTCATTGGTCGACAACAAAGTGTGCGCGATAAACGAAATTTGGTCGGGGCTACGGCTGGTCGTGCGCGTGCAGGACCGCCCAAAGTCGAAGTGAGAGGGTCACTCACCGACCACGTGCACGACCAAGCGACGGACGTGGGGCGCAAGGCGGTGCTCCCAGAGATACAGGGCCTGCCAAGTGCCGAACGCCAACCGGCCAGCCGTGATTGGAATCGTCTCCGAGGTCTTCGTCAGCGCGGAACGCGCGTGGGCGGGCATGTCGTCCGGCCCCTCGTCGTCGTGCTCCCAGGCGCGCGACTCAGGGGCGAGATCCGCCAAGAACCGAGCCAGATCGCGTAGCACCGCCGGATCTGCATTTTCCTGGATCACGAGGCTGGCGGAGGTGTGTTGCACGAACACCGTACACAGCCCGGTGCCGATCTTGCTGCGGAGAACCACGGCGTTTACCTCCGCGGTGACGTTCCACAAACCTGCGCCGCGCGAGCGGACTTCGAGCGTTTCCTGGTGAAGTGCCACGCGCTCTGGTATGCGATCATTTCGTCTCTTACGCCAGATCTCTCGATGGGCGACGGTTGGACAAAGAGCTCGGGCGAAGCGTCCCCGCACAGCGGGCGCTGGGAACGCGTGTCCATGCTGGCAGAGGAGGCGTTCGCCGCCAAACCGTGGAGCCACAAGGTGTGGCTCGTCGGCCGCGGTCTCGTCACTCGCGATACGTTTCAGGCCGCGAGTGCCATGGCCTTCGACCTGTTCTTGGCAGCGATTCCCATGCTGGCGCTGGCCGGTTGGCTCTTTGCCAGCGTCTCCAGCGGCAGCGACGCGGTGTTGCAGAGCATTTCACTATTGCTCGATTTGACGCCGCAAGAGGTGCGCACGTTGATCTGGCGTCAGCTCGACCAATTCTCGGTGACGGCAGTCGCGCCCGTGGCCTTGCTCGGCGCCTTGTGGCTCGCCTCCTCTGCCTTCAACACGCTGATGGCGGTGCTCGAAGTGACGGTGCTGGCGCAGCGCCGCCCCTGGTGGAAGCGGCGCTTGCTCGCGCTCGGCTGCGTGGTCGCGAGCCTCTCGCTGTTCAGCGCGTTCGGCAGCCTGGCTGTCACCCTTGCGGGTGGTCCTTCGACCGTCGTCCGCTTGCTCGCACGCGGTGACTTTCCGTTCTTGGATCACGCCAGCCACTTCCTGCTGCTCGGTTTGGTGATCCTGATCGCGACCACGCTGCTAGCCAGCTTCTTTCGCATTGCGGTGATCCGTCCGGGCGTACGCCGCCGAGTCTGGCCAGGGGCCATCCTCACGATCGGTGCTTCGGGCAGCGCGTCGCTGGCTTTCGCCTACTATGCGACTCATCTCGCGCGCTTCGCGCTATTTTATGGCACGCTGTCGGCGGTCGCGATCGTGCTCGGCTGGCTGTGGCTGATGTGCCTCGCGCTGCTGCTCGGCGCCGAGCTCAACCTGCAATTGGAAGACTTGAACGCTCAGCCGCCGCTCGCCGCGAGGCCGACGCACACGCCCCAACCGAGCGGCAGCTCCGACGCAGACTGACACTTGCCCGTGCCGCAGGCGCCGCTTTCGCGCGTGGAGCAAAGCTCGAGGCAACGGTTGGTGGCGGCCGAACACACGTAACCCCACGCACAGGGACACGCCTCACCCACTTTGCCCGCACCGGGTGCGGTGCACGTAGTCGTGCCGTCCGAGCGCACCACCATGCACGCCTTCCCGGAGCCGCACGCGCAGGTGCTGCCCTTGGGGCACGGATAAGGAACGCTCAAGTCGCAATTGTCGGCATGAACGCAGACCGGGATAGAAAGCGCGGTCTTGTCCGAAGCACCCGACTCGTTGATCGTTGCGTCTCGCATCGGACGGGGTGCGCAGTAGCTGCCGCGCGCGCAGTCTTCCGCAGACTGGCAACAATAGGGGAGGCAAAGACCTGCGTTTTGATCGCCGACGCAGCCCAGGCCTGGTTGGCAGTCGCTCGCCGTCAGACAGGGCGCATTTTCGCCGCCCACGCCGGCCAATGAACATTGCGACAAGACCGTGCGCGAACCGGGCTCGATGCGTTGCACTTGGCAGCCGTACTTGGCCGTGCCCGGAACGGCGGTAGCTCCCGCGGCGCCTGCGCTTCCGGCTTCGCCGAGCGCGCCACTCGAGCCGCCCTCGCCCGCCGACCCACCCTCCCCCACGCTGCGCGTACCGCCCTCACCCGCGACAGCTGGCGTGCGAATGCCCGCGCCGTCACCGCCAGAGCCGCCCTCACCCTGGGCACCCGCCTGACCGTCTACCAGGGGTGGTTCGTCGCCCGGGCCCGCGTCCGCGCTGGCAGCGGGCGGCGTGAAAATCACGCAGGAGGCCGCGGAATCGGGCACACACATGGTTTTGCCGCACAGCGGGTTCTGCCCGAGGCCCCCCGTGCCTTGCGGACTATCCCCCTCGATCGACGATGGGTCGTGCCCGGGCCCGGTGATGCCACCAGTGCCGGCACTGCCGGGGTTCGCATCGCCGGAATTATCTGCGGCCGCACAGCCCCAAACGAGACCGAGCAGCAGCGCGCCCGAAAACACGACCGAGGAAGCACGACGGAAAGGCATGGGACGAATAAGCTCGGGCCCAAGCCTAGCAGAGCATGGGCGGCCGAGCCGCTCGGCTCCGCTCACTATTTGAGAATTACGCTGCGAACCACTGAATTGTTCGCCTTATCGTACACGCGCAGGCTGAGCAGCGCGGGCACCGCCGGCGCGAGCTTGCTCACGTCCAGGTCGAACTCCTCGCGCTGCTCGTCGAAGATACCGTCTGTGGGGAAGAAGGGAGTCCACTCGTCCGAACCAGCCAGGGCGATCTCGATGCGAGCGATCGGTCCCACCCCGTCGAGCGCGACGCCTTGGACTCGCTTGCCGACGACCTTCAGCCCTTCGACCACGGGCGGCGTGTTGTCGACCAGAATGACGCTGCTCTCCATCGTGTCGCGCGTGACCCGATCCGGGGGATTGGACAGCTCGTCGGTCGCCACCAGGCGCAAGCGGTAGCGCCCTTCGGGCAAGTCCGAGGTATCCCAAGAGTAGCTCTCCTTGGTCAGTTTCTCCTGCGGCTTGAGCAAGTCGAACCAGGTATTGCTACCCAGGATGCGAAATTGCAGCCGGTAGCGCAGATCGTCTTTGTCCGGGTTGTCGACCTTCCAGGTGAGCGCAATCGTGCTCTCGGGCCGCCGCGTCACGGGGCCACCCGATGAGCGGAGCGCGTCGTCTCCGCCTTCGCCGCTTTCGCCTTTGGCTTCGACGCTGGTGATGACGGCCCGCAGATTGTCGGTCACGAACGAGACATCCACCTCACTGAGCACGGCGTTGGGATCGGTGGCGAAGCGCGCGCGCACTTGCAGATAGCGAGCCTCGGGGCTGCTGATCAGCGAGGGCTTGTTGAAATCCGCGCTCCACGCGCTCCAGGTGTCGTCCGGTTCTTTGGTGTTGCCGCTGCGCGTCGAGACCTGAATCGGCCCGGATGCCTCCCAGTCCAGCTTGCCGAAGCGCGCGCGGAGACCGGCATCCAGCACTTTGCTGGTCCAAACGGCGTCCGGGCCGCCGATTCCTTTGACCGGATGCGCGACCGCCGGATCGCTTGCCAAGACCAGCTGATCCTTGCCCGAGAGCAGCAGCGCGCTGACCTGTCGTTCGTCCACGTCGGCGACCAGCGCCGAATTGTGGTTGGCATCCACGGTGTACACCCGCCCCTCCACGCCCGTGCCGACGTAGGGACGACCGTCATCCGCGAGGGCCAGGCTGGTGTAGTGCTCGTCGGAATCGTCCAGCAGCTGATCGGGAGCGCCATCGGAGCCGAACTTGTAAAGGGTGCCTTTGCCCTTGGTCTTGGGTGCGGTGCCGGCCGGCGATGCGGGGGTGCCATCGGTGCGACTCGCGCGACTCGGGGCCTGGTTTCCGGTCTTGATTTCGTTGGCGATCGCGAACACCTCGCCCTGCTTGTTCACTGCGATCGCACGCACCTCGGTACGCTCGAAATCGTACAGCACACTGGCTTTGCCCGGCGCGCTGATCTTGTACAGCTTGGCCTTGTCGCTCGCGCCGGCGTACACCGTTCCATCCGGGGCCACGGCCACGCTCATCAGGTGTTGTTCCGGCGCATCGAAGTAGATTTGCGCGTCCCCGTTCTCGCTGATGCGGTAGAGCTTGCCTTCCGGGCCAGTAGCCGCAAAGAGGGCCTTCTTCTTCGGATCATAAGCGACCTGCCACACGTGCTCGGTGCCCTTCAGGGTCGCAAGATCGCTCAGCTTGCCGTGCTCCCACTTCATCACCTTGCCGTCCGGCAAGGTGCCCATCACGACCGCGCCGCCCCAAGCTTCGGCGAACGAAGTGATCACCAGCGCCTTGCTTTCTGCCAACACGCTGACCGCGCCGCCGGAGAGCTTGAGCAACTTGCCTTCATTGCCGGTGCCGAGCAGGACCGAGCCGTCGCGCAGGGGCAGCGCGGCCCAGATGGCATTGCCGGGCGAAACCGCAACCGTGCCGAGATTGAACCCGGCGCGCACGTGGCCCGCTGCGTCGACGGCGACCCCTTTCAGATCACCGCCTTTGAAGTCGGCCGCTTTCGAGAGCGTGAAGCGACGTGTGCCGACAGCCGAAGCCTGTGCCGCGGCGAGCAGGCCGGCACCCAGGAGCGAGTAGCGAAGGAATCGATTCATGGCTTGATCTGCAAAAACGAGAAAAAACGAAAAACAGGACGATGTTGGAACGAAGCACTCAACGGAGCACGGGGCGAACGCTGACCGACACGCGGTCACGGCCGACCATGAATTGCGGTAAATCAGCCACCACGCGGGTAGTGGTGGAGAAGGTCTCGGGCGCAATCGACGAGGTCATCGGGCGAATCGCGTCCAAAGCACCGGGGGGCAGATCGTGCGCCACGCGCCCCTTGAACGTGACCCCGGCGTCACCCGTGCCGAAGCTGATCACCACCGATTTGGCCGGGTACACCGGGTTTTCCAGGTTCTTGATCAGGTCGGACAAGTTGTCCGGCGCGGCTTGATCGCGCTCTTCGGCGTAGCCGGGCTCGATCTCGAGGTTCACCGTTTGGCCCGCCAGGTGCGCAGGGATCGGCACGGTCACCACTTTCGTGATCTCCGGACCCGAGAAAGGCACGAACGTCAGCCGAACGCGTGCAGGCGCTCCCGCGTCGATCTCGGATTCGAGCAAGCTCACGCCGCGCAGACGCAAGATATCGCGCGCATAACGCAGCTCGACATCCATCGCTACCGATTCCACCAGCGCCGGCTGCCAGCTGTTGTTCAGCACCGTACCGATCGCGCGCACCAAGTTCGAGCGCGCAAACTCGCCCGCTTCCGGCGTGCCGCCCATCGACACGCCGTAATCTTGCAAGGTGAGTTCCGGATAGCCGCTGATTTTCAGCTTGCTGGTCGCGGTCCAGCTCACGTCTTGGTGCTCGTTGGCCACGGCCTGCAGGGCGCTGCCAAGGGCCACCGAAACGAAGCTCGGGGTCATGAATTTGTCGTGCGCGATCTCGAAGTTCCAGTTGGCGTTGGCAAAGCCCGGCGCGCCGTGGATGCTCATCTTGAGCGGGATCACCGGCGCACGAGCGCTGTGCGAAACGACGATCGCGGATTGGCGGTCGTTGACCAGCGCGCCCACATCACGCACGGCCATGCCGATCTTGAACGAGCGCTGATCGCTGGCCAAAAACCACAGCACTCGGCCCACCGCCGTGGGCAATGCGGTCACGCCCAGCTCGCTCATCGGATGCCCGAACGCCACCAGCTTGTCGCCCTCGACGCG
>DASSMT010000243.1:0-23758 GCA_035688655.1 Polyangiaceae bacterium
CGTTGGTGTAGGTGCGGAAGGACGGGTCTTCGTAGGCGAGCTTGCCCAGGCTGACGCCGAGCTTGTCCAAATCTGCCTGGGTCTTGGGCTCGATGGCGATCGAAATCACCGGCTCGGGGAAGACCATCTTCTCCAGCAAGATGGGAGCCTTTTCGTCGCACAGCGTGTCGCCGGTGCGCGTGTCGCGTAGGCCGACGGCCGCGTAGATGTTGCCGGAGTAGCACTCCTTCAGCTCTTCGCGCTTGTTGGCGTGCATGCGCAGAATACGGCCGAGACGCTCGCGCTTGCCGCGCGAAGTGTTCATCACGGCCGTGCCGCTGGTGAGCTGTCCCGAGTAAACCCGGAAGAAGGTCAGGTTGCCGACGAAAGGATCGTTGGCGATCTTGAAGGCAAGCGCCGCGAACGGGGCGTTGTCATCGGCCGCGCGCTCGATGATCTTGTCTTCCTTGTTCGGGTCGTGACCCTTCACCGGCGGAATGTCGATCGGCGACGGCAGGAAGTTCACCACCGCGTCGAGCAACATTTGCACGCCCTTGTTCTTGAAGGCGGAGCCGCAGAAAACCGGCACGAACTTGAAGCCGACCACGGCCTTGCGCACCGCCGCGTAGATTTCGTCGTTCGTGACGTCGGCGGTTCGTCCGTCCAAGAACTTGGACATGATCGCGTCGTCCAGATCGGCGCAAGCTTCGATCAGCGATTCGCGCAGCTCGACACACTTGTTTTTGATGTCGGCGGGGATCGGTTGCCAAGCGTATTTGGCGCCCAGCGAGTCATCGTCGAAGATCGCGGCTTCCATCCGGATCAAGTCGACTACACCGATGTGCAGCTCTTCTTGACCGACGGGCCATTGCATCGGCACTGGCGTCGCCCCCAAGCGATCTTTGATCGAGTCCAGACACATCTGGAAGTCGGCGCCGGTCTTGTCCAGCTTGTTCACGAACGCGATGCGCGGAACGTTGTACTTGTCGGCTTGGCGCCAGACGGTCTCGCTCTGCGGCTCCACGCCGTTGCCGCCGTCGAACACGGCTACCGCGCCGTCCAACACGCGCAGGCTGCGCTCGACCTCGATCGTGAAGTCGACGTGACCGGGCGTGTCGATGATGTTGATGCGGTGCTTCTTGGCCTCGTTCGGGCCGAACAGCGGCGTCCAAAAGCAATTGATCGCGGCGGCCGTGATGGTGATGCCGCGCTCTTGCTCTTGCTCCATCCAATCCGTAGTGGCCGCGCCCTCGTGCACCTCACCGATCTTGTGGTTGATGCCGGTGTAGTAGAGGATCCGTTCGGTAACGGTCGTCTTGCCGGCATCGATGTGGGCCATGATGCCGATGTTGCGCGTGCGTTCGAGGGTGGTGTCGCGGGCCATGGCTTCTGTGTGCTCGGTGGTGCGATGTCGGTCGGAACATAGACGAAACCCCCTCCAGCCTTCGGCCCCTCTTTTTCGAGGGACGCTATGTCGGTTGGAAGGGGTTCGAGGTGTTGCGTAGCGCTCGAGGGCAGCGGGTTCGAACAACTCGATCCTATGTCGTCTTCTTCATATCGCGCTGAGCGACTCCTTGAAGCTGGGGCCTAAACTAGACCGAACTCACCAACGATAGTGAGCGAACGCCTTGTTCGCGTCAGCCATCTTGTGCGTGTCGTCCTTCTTCTTGACGGCGTTGCCGCGCAGCTGCGCCGCGTCGACCAACTCTGCCGCCAGGCGTTCACGCATGGTCTTCTCGCCGCGATCGCGCGAGTAGTTCACGAGCCAGCGCATGCCGAGGGCGACGCGACGCTCGGGACGAACTTCGACCGGCACCTGGTAGGTGGCGCCACCGACGCGGCGGCTCTTCACTTCCAGACGCGGCTTCACGTTGTCGAGCGCCTTGCGGAAGACCTCCAGCGGGTCCTCCTTGAAGCGGGCGCTGATCACTTCGAACGCACCGTACAAGATGCCTTCGGCGGTGGACTTCTTGCCACCGATCATCAGGGAGTTGGTGAACTTGGCGACCAGCTTGTCCTTGTACTTCGGATCGGGCGTGATCTTGCGCTTCGGTACGTCTCTACGGCGGGGCATCGCGGTATCCTCTTGTCCTTAGACTGGCGCTTATTGCTTGGGACGCTTCACGCCGTACTTCGAACGGCTGCGATTGCGGGTTGCTTTGTTGGTGCTGCTCGGACCCGAAGCGCCCGACGCATCGAGCGTGCCACGGACCACGTGGTAGCGAACACCCGGCAAGTCTTTCACGCGGCCACCACGGATGAGCACGACGCTGTGCTCCTGAAGGTTGTGACCTTCACCCGGGATGTAGCTGATCACTTCCATGCTGTTCGTGAGGCGCACGCGACACACCTTGCGAAGCGCCGAGTTCGGCTTCTTCGGAGTGGTCGTGTACACGCGCAGGCACACGCCGCGCTTTTGCGGACACGAACGGAGCGCAGGGGACGCAGTGCGCGTCTTGATGACTTCCCTGCCGAGACGGATCAGCTGTTGTACTGTAGGCATCGAAAAAATAGCCCTTTTGCGGCCGGTAGAAATGGGGGCCGGTTTTGGGGGAACGGGAGGGTAGCCGCGCCGCTTGTCATGTCAAGCGGAGCCGCGAATTCCGAGCCACCACCAGCCGCGAGGTTCGGAGGGCGCGCCTCATACACCCATTTGGGCGCTAGCACCACTCCATGATCATGGAGCGCGTCGGACTCTCACAAATCGAAGGGCTCGATGCGCACCGGCCCACCAGCCGACAACGCGTTCCCAGCCAAATTCTCGGCGGGCCGCGCTCCCGGCCGAACGGGCGCGGCGAGCCAGGCCCAATTTTTTCTGAGCAGCTGGCGGCTGTGGGCTTCGAGGGTCACCGGCCCGTCCCCCAGGAACACGGAGCGCGACTCGGCACCCCCGCGACCGGTCAGCACGGAGCGCAGGGTGAGCTCGTCGCGCTGGGCCGGCCCGAACGCGAACAGAACGCGCTGGCCACCCGCGCGCCCGAACAGGGCTGCCTGAGACGAGGGCCAGCTCGCGGCGGAGGGTTCGATCAAGAGCAGGCGCGAGAAGAAGGAAGGTTCTTGGGCGGCAATGGCGGCCACGTGATCCGCGCCGATCTCGAAGCCCGAGAACACGACTGGGCCCGGCGCGACGTACACCCCGAAACGCCGTTTGAGCTCGCCCAGCGCGGCGCGCAGCTCGCGAGCCGTGTCGGCAACGCTGGCAAAGGTGTAGCGCGCGTCGCTGGTTGGAAAATCAGCGCGGGCCACCCCGCGCGGACAGAGTACGAAGGGCGCGGGCCCGGCGATGCTGCGCAAGGTGGCGCAGGCCCATTCCGGGCGATCCGCCGAACCGTGGAGCGCGATCACGATCGGGCGAGCAGATTTCGCACCGAGTGGCACCGCCAGCGCCGATGTACCGAAACCGGGCACATCCAACTCGACGAGCCAACTACTGGCCGAGAGCGGCGTGAGCTTCGGTCGATGTGCCTGGGGCTGGCCGCTTTCCGATCGAGGATGCTTGCACGAAGAGCACACGAAGAGCGCGCTCAGCAGCAGCGTGAAGCAGAGGAGCGCCCGGAAAAATGCGGGCGATTCACAGGCGCGCCTGGCCACGACACAGATCGTCCCACAACTCTCGCGTGAGCACCACATAGCTGTCGTTCTGGCGCACCCACAGCGACGCAGCTGTTCTGTTTGGCTCGCCAGGCTTGTTTGGCTCGCTGGGCTCGCCGGGCGCGTTGGGCTCGGCCGGCGCGTTGGGCTCGCCGGGCTCGCCCGGCGTGAGCTCGCGGCTCACGAGCTGCGTCAGGTCGAGCGCGCGCTTTTTGACCTTGAACGAGCTCGTGAGCTCGAGCGACGGCACCGCGCGCGCGAAACACGGCCGCGCGTGCACGGGCAGCGCGAGCGCGGCGCGAGCCATGGCCTGGGCGTCGAGCGGTCCGTGCCCGACCACCTCGGCAAACCCAGCGCGCCCGGGGTAACCGGGAACCGCCACGCCGAACACGGCGACCCCCGGAAAACCGAGCCCCGAATCCAACACGCGCTCGACTTCGAGCGCCGACACATTCTCACCCTTCCAGCGAAAGGCATCACCCAAACGATCGACGAAGTAGTAGTAGCCCAGGCGATCGCGGCGCAGCACATCGCCCGAGCGAAAATAGGCGTCGCCCGGCTCGAACACGTCGCGCACGATGCGCTCCGTCGAAGCGTCGCGATCGCTGTAACCGCGAAAAGCACCGTGCGGCTCGGCTGCGCTCGGAAACACGCGGAACAACAGCTCGCCGGGCTCGTCCGCCGCACATTCGGTGCCGCGCCCATGAGCATCGCGCCAAAGCTCGCGCCGCTCCGCGTCCAGACGCGCCAAACGAAAGCCGCGCCGGCGCTCGAACGGCACGTGCCCGAGCGAGCCCACCGTGCCCGTCAGGTTCAGGATCGCCGCGGGCGCTTCGGTGGACGCGTAGAACTCACGGATCAGTGGCTGTCCGAAGCGACGCTGAAACTCGCTCCAGACGTGCGCTTCGAGTCCATTGCCGACCGCGACGCGCAGGCGTAGCCCGCGCTCTGCCTCGCTCGCCGCGGAGTGCACCAGCGCGCGACACACGTCGCCGATGTACAGCGTCGCCGTCGCGCCGTAGCGCCGTAGATCCGAGGCAAACTCGCGTGCGCTGAACTTTCGACGCAGGGCGATCGGTACGCCGGCCACGAGCGCGGCGCCCACGCCGATCAACAGCGCGCTCGAGTGGTGGAGCGGCAGCGCGCAATAAAGCTTGTCGCCCGCGCGAAATTCGAAGGCCACGCTACCGAAAATGGTGGCGGCAGAGCGAGCGCGTTCGTGACTCACCCGACAAGCTTTGGGCAGCCCAGTCGTGCCAGAGGTGAAGATCCACACGAAGTCGCCGCCGGGATCCGCGCGCGGCTCGCTGAGTTCCGCTGCCTGTTCGGCGCGCGCGTCGAGCTCGGCGAACTCGCCAGAGCCGAAACCGAGCACGCGGCCCGTGACTGTGAGCGCTTCGCGCTCGGACTCGGACCAGGCACTCGACACGGCGCTCTCGACCAACGACAAGCGCGGTGCCACTGCGCGCAGGGCGTGCGCCAGCGGTTCAGCTCGGAGTTCGGGGTTGATCAGCGCAGCCGCCGCACCCGCATAGCTGACCGCCAACAGCAGCTCGAGATAACCGGGCGAGTTGCCGCCGATCAGCGCCACGACCTCGCCCGGCTGGACGCCCGCGTCGACCAGCACTCGGGCGAGGCGCCGCACTCGGCTTCGGGCTTCGGCAAACGTCGAACGCTGCTCGTCCTGCTCACAGAACAGCGCGTCTGGCGTGCGAGCCGCGTGGGCGTCGAGCCAGGCGATGAACGGCGCCGTCCCGGACGCTCGGGCGAGCCGGACGGCGGGTAGCACGCGCCTCAGCAGCACTGGAATACGCGAAAGTTCCGAACGACGCTGCACGAACCATGCAAACCTTGGGCGTGAACTCACGGCGCGGAGCCTGAGTTCGTCTCGGGTGCTCGTCAACACGCGCGATCCGGGGATACTCTCGCCGAAGGCATGCGCGAGTACAACTTCGACGGCCTCGTCGGTCCGACGCACCACTACGCAGGGCTCAGCTACGGCAACCTGGCGAGCGCGCACAACCGCGGCAGCGTCGGCAACCCGCGCAGCGCCGCGCTGCAGGGACTTTCCAAGGCGCGATTTTTGGCGTCGCTCGGCGTGCCTCAGGCGCTCTTGCCGCCGCCCCTGCGCCCCGACTTGCGCGCGCTCCGTCGCCTGGGCTTCGCCGGAGTGAGCCGGGACGTGTTGCCTCGCGCGCTGCGCGTCGCTCCGGAGCTGCTGGCGCTCACCGGTAGCTCTTCCTCGATGTGGGCGGCGAACGCGGCCACCGTTGCACCTTCCTGCGACACGGCCGACGGGCGCGTGCACTTCACGCCCGCCAACCTGAGCTCGATGTTTCATCGCAGCCTGGAAGCGGATAGTACGACGGCCACGCTGCGCGCGATCTTCTCCGATAGTGAGCGCTTCGTCGTGCACGATCCACTGCCCGCCGGTGCGCTGTTCGCGGACGAGGGCGCGGCCAATCACTCCCGACTCGTGACCAGTCGCGGAGTCCTGCACGTGTTCGGCTGGGGACGCAGCGCCGAGCAGGCGGCTCTGCCGCACACCTTCCCCGCGCGCCAAACGCGCGAGGCGAGCGTGGCTTGTGCGCGCTTACACGGCTTGCGTGAAGATCAGCTTTTGTTTTTGCAGCAAGCGCCCGAGGGCATCGATCAGGGCGCGTTTCACTGCGATGTGCTGTGCGTGGGCAACGAGCAGCTGTTCTTGGTCCATGAGCTGTGCTTCGCCGGCGCGGCCCCGCTCGCCGAATTGCGCGCGCGCCTGGGCAACGAGCTTTCGCTGCTAGTGGCGACGAACGCCGAGTTGCCCGTGGCCGATGCCGTGCACGCCTACCCGTTCAACTCCCAGCTGGTCAGCTTGCCCGACGGCGGCATGGCCATCATCGCTCCAGAAGAGAGCCGCAACACCCCGAGCGCACGCGCGTTCTTGGAGCGCGTGCTCGACGAACCGAACCCAGTGCGCGCGCTGCATTACGTGGACGTGAACGGCTCGATGCGCAACGGCGGCGGTCCGGCCTGCTTGCGCCTACGCGTGCCGCTGACCGAAGACGAAGTCTCCGCCATGTCCGCGCGAGTCGTGCTCGACGACGCCCTGTACGAAGCCGTGCACGACTGGATCTTGCGCCACTATCGCGATCGCGTCGCGCCCAATGACCTGGGAGATCCGGAGTTCTTCGACGAGAACCGACGCGCCCTGAGCGAGCTGTCTTCGCTGCTCAACCTGCCCATCGATCTGTACGAATAGCGGCGCGCGCTACAGCTTGAACCACAGCGTGTAGAGCTGGCCCCGCGTCGACGGCGGCCGCCCGCGGCTGACGACCTTGCTGAATCCGAGACGTTCGAGCTGGCTGTCGTCGCGGAAGCAACGGTCCTCGGACACGGCAATTTCGACCGAGTTGCCGAGCGATGCCTGCCAATCGGTCGGCATCGGGCGCGGGGGCTCGCTGGGGAACTCGCGCTGGCGCGGACCATACACCGGTACGCGCAGGCTTTTGACCGGATACAGGCCGGTCGGGTACGAACCGGGGCAAGAGAACACGGCGACGGTGTCGTTGAACGGGCCGCTCGGGGGGGCGTCGGGCATTTTGGCCAGGCGCAGCCCACCGGGGGACCCCATGCTCTGTGCGCGACGCAGCGCAAAATCGAAGAACATGATGTCCCCGGCGAGCGAATCGGTGCCTTTGCTCTTCGGCGCCCAGAGCAGGTGCGTGGCTCCGAGCGATTGGTACAGCTCGAAGACCGCGCGCGGCGTGGGCTGCAACCCGTAGCTGATGCCGTACTCGAACGGGAAGCGATCCATGATCGACTGCGCTTCCAATCCCAGGTGGTTGTTCTCGTCGTGCACCAGCACGCGAGCCTTCTTCGGGAGCTGCTCGGCGACCGCTTGGAATTGCCCTTGCACGGCGAAGCGCTTGTCGTAGTTGCCCTCGAAGCCGGAGGAGAGCAAATCGATGCTCTTCTTCAGCGGCGATTTGATCATGGAGTGAGTCTGGAAGAAGTACACGTCTCCACCCCACACCACCTGCAACAGCACGAGCAGGCTGAGCGCCAAGCTTGCGACGAGCCCGGTGCGAAAGGCCGAGATCAAGAGCGCAGCGGTCGCCGACGCCATCAGCGGCAAAATGCCCTGCAGATAGCGATCCTGGTGGTGAACCCAGTACCAGCACAGAATCGAGAAGTGCACCCAGCCCACCAGGCCCCACAGCCGTAAACGGCTGCGACACGCGATCAGGCAGGGCAAGAGCAGCGTGAACAGCGAGCCGAACACGGGCGTTTTGCCGTGCAGCTTGCCCCAATCGTTGGGCACGAACGAAAAGGTGAACAGCGCCTTCAACGAGGTCAGAAAGCCTTCGAACGTGTGCGGCGGTTGCCACATGTTCGCTTCCTCGTACGCCCATTTGAGGCGGTACGCGGACTCGCTGGTCCAGGGCCGAACGTTCAAGAAGCGATTGAGCACCGGATACACCGGGTCGCCGTGGAAGACCCAGTTGGTCAGCCACAGCGGCGAGCTACACAGCGCACCGACAGCCCCGGCCAAGAGCGGCCCGCGCCACACCGAAAGTCGTGATGCGCCGCTCGCGCCGGAAGGTTTTGCGCTGAGCCAGAGCACACGCACGGCGAGCACCAGGATCGGGATGGGCGAAAGCAACATGGCCGTGGTCTCTTTGACCATGGCCGCGGCACCCAAGAGCAGCCCGAGCAACGCGCACCAGCGAGGCGCGAGCGTGCGCCACGCGAACAGCGTGACCAGACAGATGGGCACGCCATACATGGCACCGAAGTGATCCGCACCCACCGCCAGGCTGCTGTCGTACAAGAGCACGCCCGGGAACAGAAAGCGCACCGCCCACACCGCGCGGGGATCGGCGCGCGGCACCAGACGCCGAACCAACGCCGGAATGCCGATCAGCGTCGTGATCAGAAAGGTCACGTATTCGAGGTGCGCGGAGAGCACCATGCGATCGAACAGCCGGCTCTTGGGCAGCAGAAATGCCCACGAAAATAGGTAGCTGGTGAAATGCGGGCGCGAGTCGAAGACCCAGCCCTCACCCAAGCGGCGCACTCCGCCGTACGCGACGTAGTCCTCCGCCAGAGCCAGGTGCTTCCAACGCGAATCGAACTGCACGTTCTCGGGTGACAGAATCAGAAAATAAACAGCGAGTAGGGCGACGAAGCCGAACGCCACGCCGACTAAACCGACGGCGCCGAGCGGGCGCGTCGTTCGGCCGAGCTTGCGCCACCGTCGCACCAGCCTGCGCCAGAGCCCGGACAGCTCGTTGAAGCTCAGCGTGATCAGCAGCAAGGGCAGCGCAAAGAACAGCCCTGCCCGGTACAGGTGCAGGATGCCCGCGACGAACATGCACAGTTCGAACTCGAACAAGCCGATGGCGAAGGCCAGGCTCATCAGCTCGAGCGTCGAGAGCCCGCGCATGGCGAGCAGACGCAGCGTCAACAGGCCTGTGCCGAAGCACGCGCCGGCCACCGCAAGCGAGCACAGCCAGTAGCAGGCATAACGCCAAAACAGCCATTCGCTGACGGGATAGATGTCGTTGACGAAGCTGCCGAACAGCAACATGCCGCCCACCGACAGCGCCGCCACAGCCAATTCGCGATACCTGCCGGCTAGCCACTTCACGGGCGAGCCCAATAGCGCGTCGCCGCTCTGCTGGCGAGCGCGAACTCTGCTACGCAGCAACGAGCGCGCGCGAACGCGGGTGCGTCCGCGTTCGCGGCTATTCTGTCGGCAAAATCAGTCGGCCGCGACGCGCTCGCCAGTGGCCACGACGCGGTACGACCGCACCGATTGATCCATGGCCGCAAACACCGCGCCAATCAGGCCGGCGTCGTCGCCCAAGGCGCTGACCACGACCGGGATGCGCGCGCCTTTGAGCGAGTGGCGAGCGATCGAGCTGCAGGTGTGATCGAGCAGCAGATCCCCGGCTTCCATCACCCCGCCCCCGAGCACGATCATTTGCGGATCGAGGATGTTGACGAGATATGAAACGCCGACGCCCAGGTGCTCGCCGACGGCCGCGAAGATCCGCAGCGCGACCGCGTCACCGGCACGCGCAGCTTTCGCCACCGCCGCTTGGTCGAGGGGAGCCGCTGAGCGCAGGGAGGTTTGTTCGCCGGCGACCAGCGCCGCTTCTGCGGCTCGGACAATCGCGGGACCAGAGACCAGCGTCTCTAGACAACCGCGCATCCCGCACGAGCAGAGCGGGCCACTCGCTACGACCGCGCAATGACCAATCTCTCCGCTGAAGCCTTGCGTGCCCGAGAACACGTGGCCGTCGATCATGATGCCTGCGCCGACGCCGCTGTCGACGTACGCCCAGACGAAAGAGCGCACGCCCTTGGCGACGCCCGCGCGGCTCTCGGCGATGGCACTGGCACTGGTCACGTTGTTGACCACCACCGGCACGCCCAAGGAGACGCCCAACATGTCGCGAATGGGCACCTCGGTCCAATGCAGGTTCGGGGCAGTCGCGACGACACCGCTCTCGACGTTGACCAGACCAGGGACCGTCACGCCCACGCCTTGCAAGCGCTCGCGCGGGAAGCCGGCGGCCTCACACACTTCTTCGGCCAGCGCGGCGGCGGCGGCCACGGTGCCGTCCGGGTCACCATGAAGGGTGGGCACCTCACGCCGCACGCGAATTTCTCCGCGCGCGTCGGCCAGCCCAACCGTGGTCGTCTCGACCCCAAAACAGATGCCCAAATATGCAGCAGAGGCGTCGTTGAACTCCAGCAGGCGTGCGCGGCGCCCACCACTGGCAACAGTCTTGCCATAACCAACCTCTTGCACGATGCCTCGGGCCAACAAGTCTTCGACGATCGCGGAGACGGTCGGTTTGGTCAGCGTGGAACGGCGAGCCAGATCTGTGCGCGAGACTCGGCCGCCACGACGAATGATGTCGAGGACGATCGAGCGGTTGACCTCGCGCATCGCGCGGCTATCGACCTTCCCTTGGACGTCATGCTGCATGGGTGTTCACCGGGGGGCTTGTGGAACTAGTTCCAGGGGCAGTGTGACTCAAGACAAGGCCTGGGTCTACGAAGTTCGCCAAGTTCGTTACCTTTACAAAACTCTCCGCCTACCGGAACCGGTTTCAGGCCGTATTAGTGGCCACTGGCTGGGCGAACCAGGCAACTTTGCGCAGAAATCGCTGGTAACCGCACAAAACCAGGCAATGAATCATGTCCGAAACCTGGCGTAACAAGCGTTCTGGCCCCAGGCAGGCTCGGATGTGGGACCGGTTCCCGACGAGCGGCCCCGGGGGACCGATGACAAACCGACGCCGGCCGAGACAAGAGTGGAGGTGCACTTCTGGGACGAGTGTGCGTGGCTTGGCTCCGACCGTCGCCCCGGGGCAGGCTCAAATCGCGCTGTTGGGGGACGAACACGAAAAGACTAGCGCGTCGAGCGGGGCATCCCTGATCACGCACTTGCGGAGAGCGGAAGTATCCTTTACACTCCGAAAACACCCGATGCGCTCTGCCCGGTTTCAGTTTTGGTTTGGCTATTGGCCCGCGGTCAGCGCGGCGTCAGGGCCTCGCCTTCTCTAACTGAATCAGTCCAGAGAAAGCACAAGACCCCTGGTCGCCGCGGCGCCCAGGGGTTTTTCGCTTTGTGCCTCGGCGCCAAGAAAACCTCAGTCAGCCCCCCTCGGTCCCCATGCTCGAAACCAAAGACCTCCGAATCGTGGATACCACAGTGCTCAAGAGTCCCGCCGAAGTCACCGCCGAGTTGCCGCTCTCGGAGCGCGCCGCCAATGTCGTGTTCGGCGCGCGGCAAGAGATCCAAGCGGTGCTGCACGGCGAAGACGCCCGTCCCTTGGTAATCGTCGGACCGTGCTCGATTCACGATCCGGACGCGGCCATCGACTACGCCGGACGCCTGCTCGAGCTGAAGCGGCGCTACGCGCATGAGCTCTTGATCGTGATGCGCGTCTACTTCGAGAAGCCGCGCACCACCGTGGGCTGGAAGGGCCTCATCAACGATCCTCGTTTGGACGGCAGCAACGACATCCCTGCGGGGATCCGCAGCGCGCGACGCTTATTGTTGAACCTGGCCGAGCTGGGCATGCCCGCTGCCACCGAGATGCTCGATCCGATCATCCCGCAGTACATCGCCGACCTGGTGTCGTGGACCGCGATTGGCGCGCGCACCACCGAGAGCCAAACCCACCGCGAGATGGCGTCGGGGCTATCGATGCCCGTCGGCTTCAAGAATGGGACCGATGGCGGACTCGGCGTGGCCATCAACGCCATCATCGCGGCCTCGCGCGCGCACAGCTTTCTCGGCATCGATCCGCATGGCCACGTGGGCGTGGTGCGCACGCGCGGCAATCCGCACACGCACTTGGTCCTGCGCGGCGGCAACTCCGGCCCGAACTACAGCACGGCTCAGGTCAGCGCGGCAGCGCTCGCGCTCGCCCAAGCCAAGACCAACACACGCATGCTGGTCGATTGCAGCCATGACAACAGCGGCAAGAACCACCTCAAACAGCCAGAGGTGCTGGCCGAAATCGGCGCTCAGCTGCGCGAAGGCTCGCAGCACCTGCTGGGCGTGATGATCGAAAGCAACATCGTCGGTGGCAAGCAAGAGCTGCGCGGAGACAAGTCCGCGCTCGTCTACGGCCAAAGCATCACCGATGCCTGCGTCGACTTTGCGACGACCGAGCAGATGCTCGCGCAATTCGCCGACGACGCGGCACGCCGCAACCCGACGCGCGCCAGCGCCTGACACGAACCGACTGCGCGGCCGCGATCGCCGTCATTCGCCTTGCGATTTCCGCGGCCAAACACGCGTGCTGTTGCGGAATCGCTCGTTGACCAGCAAGAGCCGTGCTGGCATCCTGCCCTGCGGGCTTGCAGCGGAGAATTGCGTCATGGGCTTCCGGTCGGCGATTCCGTGGTGCATCTGGTTGATACTGGGCGTTGGCGCGTGCGGGAGCGACGGCGCCACCGGCCCACAAGGGCCTGAAGGGCCTGAAGGGCCAGCCGGTCCCAAGGGCGATACGGGCAGTCCCGGTCCACAGGGCGATCAGGGCCCGCAGGGCAAACCGGGCGAAGCGGGCCCTCCCGCTAGCCTCCCCGCGGGAACGCTCAACGCGAGCTGCATGAGCCCCTGCCACACCTTCACTGGCATCGTCGAGCAGTGGAAGACGAGCACCCATTACGCCGTGTTCGTCGCGAACCTAGACGGGGCGGAGATCCCAACCTGGACGGGGCAAACCCCGTGCGGGGGTTGTCACGCTTCCGATGCAATCGCACAGCGAGTGGCCGGCAACATGGGTCATGGGTTGAGCGCGAACGGACCCGTTTCGCTCGATCGTGGCCAGTTGAACTACATCGCGGACGGGCCCGCCGGCGTCTCGACGCCGGTCACGTATCTCGGCCAAACCACGGTGGCCATCGTGGGCTGCAACACCTGCCACGACGCGATCAACAATGACCCGCATCTCAGCGCCGATGACTACGAAGCCGGCAAATTCCCATTGCGTGTGCCGGTCGGCGCGAACGACCAGGCCGTGGCGGAGGGAAGCTCGGCGGTCGGCGTCGCCGATGGCACGGACGCTGGTAAATACGGCGCCGGTAACTCCTGCATTTGGTGTCACAAGTCACGCATGGACGTGACCAACTACATCGGTGCGACCAATGCCATCAGTAGCCCGTATTGGGGTCCGCACGAGGGCCCGCAGACCGAAATCTACATCGGCAAGGGCGGCTATCAGTACCCCAACCTGAAGTACTCGAGTGGCACTCACCAGAACTTCACTGGCACGGGTCCCACGGGCAACGGCTGCGTCCGTTGTCACATGCCAGCCATCGAAGAAAACATGGGCATCGGCGACCACTCGTTCGCAGCGCGCATCACGGCATGCGCTGGCGCGACCTGCCACGGCACGATCGACAATTTCGACGTCAACGCCTTGCAGTCGAATACCAAGCTGCGGCTGCGTACCCTGCGCACCACGCTCAACACGAAAAAGCTGCTAACGCGCGACGGGACCACCCCGCTCACGGACGACCAGCTCAAAGACGACGATTTCGCGCTCGACCGCTCCATGCCGGGTTACGTCGTGCTTGCGAACTTGACCCTGCCGGCCGACACCGCTGGCGCGCTCTACAACTACTTCCTCACTGCGCGCGGGTCGGGGTTCGGCGTGCACAACCCGAAGTACACGACGCAGCTCATCTACGACTCGATCAAGGCCGTCGGGGGGGTGCCCGGCTTCTGTGCGCCCGAGCGCGTTTGCAACTGAAGCGCGGCGCCCAGTCGCCATTGCCCTCGGCTAGCCCGAGGGCGCGACGCAGCCAACGACGCTGTTGAGTACTTTTTCCGAGCAGGCTCATTTCGGGATCGGAACTGCGCGCCCTGCCCATCTCCAAGGGCGACGACTGGTGCGTTTCGCGCGCCGCCTGGGCGGCGAGCGCTCGAGCGCGAACCAGTGATTGTCACAACGGAAGGGGCCGACGATGAAATTGATGCAATGCGCGATGGTGTGTGCAGCGATCTCGAGCGCCGTGTGGCTGGGAGGGTGCGCTGACGCAGACCCGTCCAGAACCGACGATGCGGCGAGCTCGCAGAGCGAAAGCGTGGAGAGCCTGCAAACGAAGGGCGACTCCGAGCTACGCGACCTACCGAGCACCGCGAGCGTGGATCTGAGAACGAATCTGGGCGTGCTGTCGGCAATTGCCGTCGGCGCGAATGCAGCGGCTTGGGACCACAACCTGATCGATCCGGGCGTCCCGGACCTGCTCGAAGACGCCAACATCCAGGTGATGCGCTATCCGGGCGGCTCCACTTCGGACAATTATCATTGGCTGTCGAACACGCCGGACGATCCGGCTCAGGGCGGCACGGACCCAGTCGCAAATTTCGACGCCTACATGTCCGTCGTCGAGCGGGCCGGAGCGCGCGCGATGATCACGGTCAACTACGGTTCTGGCACGCCGGCGGAGGCGGCCGACTGGGTACGTTACGCCAATCTCGGCGGTCGACACTATCGCGGGCCGGTTCCAACCTATCCCGGCGCGAGTCCCAAGGGTCACGACTATGACATTCGTTACTGGGAGATCGGCAACGAGCTCTATGGCAACGGGACGTATGGCGCGACTTGGGAGGTCGATCACAAAGCTCACAACCCGACCACCTATGCGAACGGAGTGGTCAGCTACAGCGCAGCGATGAAAGCGGTCGATCCGTCCATTCGCATCGGAGCCGTGCTCACCGCACCCGGCAATTGGCCCGACGGGCAAACCAATGTAGATTCTCCCGAGCCCTGGAACGATACCGTGCTTCCGATCGCGTGCAGCGCGCTCGACTTCGTCAGCATTCATTGGTACCCGCAGGGACCAACCGGCGAATCGGACGCCGATCTGCTGGCTTCACCCGCGAATGGTCAAGCAACTCCGGTCAGCTACACGCCCAGTATCGCAGACATGGTGGCGACGCTGAGAGCAAAGCTCTCCCAGTATTGCGGGGCCCACGCGAAGGCCGTGCAGATCATGGTCACGGAGACCAATTCGGTGTCGTACAATCCGGGCAAGCAAACGACGAGCCTGGTCAATGCGCTCTTTCTCACCGACCAAGTGCTGACCTGGCTCGAAAATGGCGTCAGCAACGTGGACTGGTGGGCAATTCACAACAGCCCATTCGACGGAAACAACGACCCGGCCCTGTACGGAAATTACGATTTCGGAGACTACGGGATCTTGTCGCGGGGGCTGACTTCGGAAAATGGCGCGCTCGAACCGCCCGCCGAGACGCCGTTCCCAGCGTACTACGGCTTGCAGATGCTCGCGCGCTTGGGCCACTCTTCGCGAAGCCAGCTACTCGCCGCCAGCTCTTCGACGCCGCTCATCGCGATCCACGCCGTGAAGCAAGTCGATGGCAAGGTAAATGCGCTCTTGCTCAACAAGAGCCCGAGTGACACCTATACCGTGTCCGTCACGCTGAAAGGTGGCTCGGCCCGCGGCCTTGCACGCGTATTCAGCTACGGCAAGGGCGATCCGTCGATTCGCAGCAGCGCAAAGCTCGTGTTCGGCGCAAGCTTTACGACCCGGCTCGGGCCGTATTCGCTGACGACCATCCAGCTCCCTTGAGCAGCGCGCTGTAGGCATCCCCCCCCGCGCTCGAATTTTTTTTCGATCGCTTGAACGAATCGTTCGCGAGCGGGCACGCACTCGCGAACGATTCATTGGGTACGGCCACCTCGGTTCGCCGTCGCGGGCGGGGGTGCGTCGCCGTAAGCGCGCGAAAAGCGCGAGGGAAAGCCATGACTAAGTCCATCCTTCTTGCAGCGGTGTGCGCGATGACGACCTTCGCGTGTCAGATCACTTGTATCGACGACTGCGACGACCAGGGGCCGAGCGCAAGCCCGACCCCGGTCAACGCCGGAGCCGGCGGGAAAGGTGGCTCCGGCGCCTCTGGTGGAACGAGCGCCTCGGCAAACGCATCGGGCGGCACTGGCAACTGCGGTGACGCGAGCGGGACCGCGAGTACTCCGAGCAGCGAAAAGCCCACCCCGTGCAGCAAGGAAAGCGACTGTCCGCGCGGCTTCAACTGCGACTCCGAGAGCAAGGAATGCGCGCCCGCCGCTGCCGAAACCTGCGCCGAACTGTCGGCCGAAACCGACTGCGACAACCGCAACGATTGCGTCTCGATCTATGCCGGCACCCACTGCAGCTGCGGTCCGGAATGCACGTGCATGGGCGGTGAGGCGGGCTGCGTGTGCGAGAGTTTCGCGTTCTTCCGCTGCGAGCCGCTCGAGCCGTAGCGCGCTGCTCGCGACGCGTTCTCGACCGCCACACGGCCGAATGATTTGGAGGGGGCACGCGGTCGGCGCGCTTCGGCTGATTGAGAAATCAGCCCTGTTGCGCCTTTGCCGAGTGGCGGAATTCACTCACGGGCAGCCGTTCGCTGGGCGATTTCACGCGCCGCACGTGACGCTTGGCCGGTCCTTCGACGAGCATTTCCCTCGCTGCGACAGACACTACTTGGTGTAAGTTCGCGGGAAGGCGGGGATGTCCTTTGCCGTATGACCGGGAGATGCGATGAGAAGCGTTCTCTTTTTATTGCTCGGCAGCGCGCTGCTCAGCGTCGCGCCCAGCGCGGCTTGGGCAGACGACAAGCCCCCCGCGCCTGAAAAGCGCCCCGACGCCAAACCTGGCAAGCACGATCACGATCACGACCACGGCGGGCCTCCCGGGGGCCCGCGTGGTCACGGTGGCATGCCC
Source organism: Polyangiaceae bacterium (assembly GCA_035688655.1). Classification (GTDB taxonomy): domain Bacteria; phylum Myxococcota_A; class Polyangia; order Polyangiales; family Polyangiaceae; genus PMG-095. The sequence continues at coordinate 16,816 of DASSMT010000243.1, forward strand.
GGCATGCCCGGCATGCACGACATGGGTCACGGGCCAATGCACGACGGTGGCGCACCCGGCATGCACGAAGGCGGCCCGCCCGGTCCGGGCATGCACAAGAACTCGGTCGTCGAACTGTTCCGTGAGGCCAAGGCAGGCAAGATCACGAAAGAAGAGCTGAAGCAGAAACTGCGCGAGCTGCACGACAGCGCGCCCGAGCGCAAGAAAGAGCAGCGTCAAGAGCTCGGCAAGCGCTGGGGAACCACGCTGGCAAAGCCCGTCGCGCGCGAAGAGCTCAGAGTCCACGCGCGTCGCATCGCGTTTTTGAATCGCGCCCTGGAGCTCGCGCAAAGCGACACCAAGCCCGACAAAGACAAAACCATCGAACGCATCACGAAGCTGATCGACAAAGAAAACGCCCGTCACGATCAAGCAATGACCCGCATCCAGTCGCAACCAGCACCCGCGGCCTCGGCAGCACCAACCCCCGCCCCCGCTCCCGCAGCGAGCGAAGCCAACGGAGGGAGCAAATGAAACACGCATGGCTGATCGCGCTCGGCCTGTTCGCTTTGCCCGCGTGCGAGAAGAAGGAAACGCCGCCAGCCGTCGACTCTGCCGCGGTCAGCGCGCCAGCGCCGACGCCAGTGGCTCCGTCCGCGGTCGCAGAAGCCCCGCCGGCGATCGACGTCGAGTCGCTCCCCGTCGAAGAGGACTTCGATGCGGAGGCCGAAAAGACCGTCACGCTCAGCAACATGAACGCTCAGCTCGACGCGCTCGAGAAGGAAATCAACGCGCCTTAGCCGCGGCAGCTCGCGCTCGCCCCGCACGAGCGAACAGTCACTCGACCTTGGCAGCAAGGTGGCACCAGCGACGCCGGCGGCACGGGTCCCCGCCGGCGGCGCCGGCTTTCGCTCACTGCTCGTGTAGCTCAAGATCCCACCGGAAAGCCGTTTTTCTGCGCGCGTTCCAGCACGCCGCTGAGCACTGGCTGCGGCAGCGTGCGCGTGCGGCTCAAGATCCAGAGGTAATCCCGACTCGGGTGGCCGACGACCAAGTATTCGTAGTTCTCGCCCGCCTCGATCACCCAGTAGTCGCCAAAGGCAAATCCGAAGTCGAGAGACAGCTTGCCGGGCTCGCTCGCGTCAGTCGCGACGGCTCGCGCAGAGACCCGCTTGAGCGGCCCAGCCAGGCCGCCCTCATGGCACTCGTTCACCAGCAACAGCTCGCTTTCGGACTCGACCCGATATTCCGCGGTGGTGCCCGTACAATCCGCCTGCGTCGCTCGGGGCAGCTTGGCGATTTCGTACCACTTGCCGCTCATCTGCTGCAGCTCGACGTGTGCCACCTCCAGCGGCTCGTGCTGACAGCCGACTGCAAGCGAGCCAAGAGAAAGCGAGGCGACGAACAACAACCAGGACGCGGCGCGCATCACGCCCGGTCAGTATCGATTCAGTGCAGGCTCGTCAACGCTCGGCGGGCAGCGTTTGCGTGACGTTCTTGCGACCGCGCGCGGCGACGCGCGGCGACTACTTGTCTTTGTCGACGCACATTCCGCGACCAAACACCGCTGGGCAGGCCTCTGCGAGGGGGGGTTTGGCCTTGGCATCTACCTTCGCATGGAGTGCGCGGCTCACGTTGAGGGTCCGGCATTGCAGGTTGTCGCCGCCCTGGTTGGCGTCGCTGACGTTGAAATTCCCATCTGCGCCCTCGAAATCAGCGCACTTTGCCTGGCAATCGCTGTCGTCCGTATATTCGGCCATGTACTCGTCCGGGCAGGCTTGGCTAGCCAGGTAGCAGAACGCTTCGCAATTGCCCCCTTTGACCCCCGTGGGGCTATTGCCGCACACGCCGGCACCGAGGGGACTGATGTGCGGGCAGTGCGTGTCAGGATCGATCAAGAGCGCGTTGAACTCATGCGCGGTGCGGCAGCCGATCGTGTCCACCTCGTCGACCGTTTGCTTGATTCCGTGCCGGGTTGCGTTGCACACGGCTTCACACTGTGGGTTGCTCTCGAACACTTTCAGGTTGTCTTTGCACGCGACTCCCAGCGCTAGACAATAGTCGCTGCAGTCCGGTACGGCGCTACCGAGACAAGGACCTGAGGGACGGATGCCTGCCGTATCGCAATACGAAGGGTCGGCGACGGCCAGGCTCGCGTAGTAGAGGCGACAACCGAGCGTGTCACCCGAGAGCGCGCCCGCGCGAAAGTCGTAGCCCGGAACCGGCAGGGCGTCCCCCTTGGCTGCGTGAGTCGCTGGCCGGATCGCGTGACACTTTTCGATGCAGGCGCCCAAATCCCCCGACTGGTCGCGACCGATCGCGCCATTGAAGGGGTTGTTCGAATTGCCGTCACAGGCCCGGTTGTACAGCGTGCAATAGCCTTCACAATCGGGGGCATCGAGCGACTGCGGCGCGCATGTCTTGCCGCCACCGGGGCCCGAAGCTGCGCAAAAGTCGGTGCGATCCGAACCGCCGCGTGGCTCGGCGGCTGCCAGCTGTCCGAGCCGACATGCAATGGTGTTCGAATCATCGAGCGTTGAGCCGTGAGCGGCCCCGTCGAGCACGCCGCACACTTGCATGCAGGTGGGATAGTCCGGATATTGCGCGTCGGTGGACGTGCACACGGCGAACTCTTGATCGCAATACTCCTTACAAACCGGTGAGAAGCTCACGTCCGGAATGTCCGCGATCCCTTGGCAGCCGAGCAGGCCAGTGAACACGCCGCTCACGCCGAGCACGCCGGCCGCGAGAGCGCGACGCCAGCGCAGATTTTCGCCGCTCATAGGTCGAGCTTCCCGCGCAGGGCCAAGCCGACGCTCGATTGGTCGAACATGGGCACCATGCCCACTTCGGTCTTTTGCTTGGGGAGCGTGAAGTACAACACCGCGCCGGTAGCGATCGCTGCCCCGCCCAGCACGAACGACACGGTCGAGATCGTGGCTTGCGTGTGCGCGGCATCCGCGTCCTTCTGCCCCTGCTCGCTGTTGCACACGCCGTTCGGACAATCCGCGCGTGAGTCGTCGGCGTTCGATATGGCTTTGAGCCCGAACACCGTGCCGACGCCCAACGCGACCACGCCCGCACCGCCCACGATCCAGGGGATCAGCGAGCGCTGCTCCGCGGGGGCCGGCTTTGCTGACGAGCTCGGCGCAGTGGCAGCAGCTTGTGGTGTGGCATTCGCCGGAGCGGGCGCTGCGCCTTCTGGCTGGGCGGTCGTGGCTGCCGCGCCAACCGCACCGGGAACCGGGGTGGGCTCGGGCGCTGCCTGCAACGCGGGGATCGCGACGCTGACGCGCCCCTTGGTCGGCACTTTGACCTTGGTCGAGAACGGCAAGTGTCCCGGTGCCGCTGCCTCTACCGTGACGTCTCCCGGATCGACGGGGATCGCGGTGCCTGACAGATCCGTCGCAACCAGCACACCGTTACGCCGAATCTGCAAGCCGGGGACGAGCGCTTCTTTGGCAACTTCGATGGTGAGCCAGGCCAAGCGCGGCTCGAGACGCGCAGCGCGCGTTTGCGCGGTCTTCATGCGTTCGATTTGGTTGGAGGTCTCCGCCAGCGAAGCTGCTTCTCGGAACATGGCCCAGGCGCTCGCGGTGCGGTTGGTCTTTTCGTAGCACTCGGCCAGATAGAGCATGGTGCCGACGGCGGGCTCGACGCGCTGGCTCATCTCGAACTTGGGGCAAGCCTCGGCAAAGTTGCCTTGTTTGATGAGGCGGATGCCTTCTTCGAACACCGCTTCTGCGGTGGCCTTTTCTTCCGCGCTGACTTGGGCGTGAGCAAGACGCGCTCCGGACAGCGCAGCGAGCAAACAGGCGCACGCAAAAGTAAGCCGACCCGTTCTTTGCAACATGGCGGCACGATACTACGAGCAATGTTTCCAATTGGATAGTCAACAGTCCAACAGACAAAACTACTCATGCGCTCGCTCGCGTGCGAGCGCGAGCTGCGACCACGTATGAATTCACGCCGAGCGCGGCTCAGCGCCGAGAGTGCGGCTCAGCGCCGACCACCGAAATACGTGTAATGCGGGCCGCCTGCGGCCGGCTCGATGGCGCGTGGAGCAACGCGCTCAGTCGCCTTTGCGGGCACAGCGACCGGTGCCGGTGCTGCCGGTGCGGCGCTGGGCATTGCATCGGCCACGACCGGTGCCTCAGTCGTCGCGGCGGAGGAGGCGGGCATGGAAGCATGCACGTCGGACACCACGGGGCCGAGCGCAGCGCTCGGCACGACCGGCGACGCGGCTGCGATTGCCGGCGTTTCGGCTTTGCGCCGAGTCGCGTACAGCAGCACGCCGAGCACACCGATCAGCCCGAAGAGCGCGGCGATCAGCAGCGGTGCACGCCGCCGTCTGCTGCGTTTGCGACCGGTTTTCGACCACGGGGCCTCGGTTGCGCTGGGCGGCGAAGGCTGATCGTTCATGAGGGGTGCCGAAATCCTCTGAGGGGTGACGCTGGAAATGACTGGGGTGTTCGACGAGCGAATCAGCGAGGGTGGATAAGACCCCGCGATTGGCGCGCCGCCGAGTAAGCGCGTTGCGCGCTCGACGACCAAGTGCCACTCGGGAGCGAACGGAAGCAATTGCTCCGCGAGCTCCGCCACAGACCCGTAGCGTTGCGTCGGGTCCTTCATCAAGCAGCGCAACAAGATCGCTTCCAGCCCTTCGGGAGGATCGGCGATGAAGTCTTTCAAGGGGCGCGGCGAGCTGTTCATCACCGCCAAACAAACCTCCGGCAGCGAGTTGCCCGGGTGCGGCAACTGACCGGTGACCATCACGTACAAGATCGCGCCCAACGCCCAGACATCGGCGCGCGCGTCGACGTCCCGCGCGGAGCGCATTTGCTCGGGCGACATGAACAAGGGCGAGCCGACGAAGGCCGCGGTGCGGGTCAGCGCTACCTCGCGCTGACGACCGCTGAGCGATTTCGAAATCCCGAAATCCAACACCTTCACGATTCTCGAACCATCCGCGCGCTGGGCGAGGAACAGATTCGTGGGTTTGAGATCGCGGTGCACGATGCCGACCGAATGCGCTTCGGCCACGGCGTCGATGGCCTGGAGCAGATAGCCGACTGCCTCCGGCACGGGCAGCGGGCCGCGCCGCTCCGTCTCGAACTCCAGATCGTTGCCGTGCAGCAGTTCCATCACCATGTACGGCACGCGCTCGTCGAGCAGACCGATGTCGAACACGCGCGCTACGTGTTCACTATGGATTTTGGCAGCCGCGCGGGCCTCGCGACGAAAGCGTTCGGCACCCTCACTTTGAAGCCCGGACTCGGAAATCAAAAACTTGATCGCAACCGGCTGATCGAGCTCGAGGTGAAACCCTGCAACGACCACACCCATGCCCCCTTGGCCGATGAAGCGATCGACGCGATACTTCTGCGCGACCACCTGACCTACGACGATCGGGAGCTCCATATCGCATCGGTTTTACAACGAGGTTGGCCGATGGAGCCGTGCAAAATCAAAATTACTAGCTGCGCGCAATGCAGCGAGAGTGCCAAGCTCCGGAAACATTCCTGTGCCTATACGAAAAAGGCTTAGAAATTACAGATTTGCTGGGCGAACCCGGCAATTCGCGGCTCACTGCCAGAGCGCAGGCCCGAGTTCCGGCCAGTCATTCTTCCATTCGATTGGGCGCAGCATGAGTTCGGAGGCGCCATTCATCTGCCCATCGTAGTAGTGGTAGGCGTAGAAGAATTGGTCGCCATCGCGAAACGCGGTGCCGCCGCCAGGCCCGATGTAGCGACCATCTTTGTCGAGCAACTGCACCGCGTTCCCTTGGAGCATCGCCTTGCCACTATCGTCGCTGTAAGGGCCGGTGATCGAAGGCGCTCTGCCGACCATGGTGCGGTAAGTGCTGTCGACGCCCTTGCAGCAAGCGTCGTAGGACACGAACAAATAATAGTAGCCATTGTGCGCGACGATCGATGGCGCTTCGATGCCGCCCGAGTGCGCTGCCAGACCATACAACTTGGTATCGGCCGAGCTCAGCTTACCGGTAGTGACGTCCAAACGGCGCAGCTTGATCCCGCTCCAAAACGAACCGAACACGAGCCACCAATTGCCGTCCGCGTCGAGCGTCGCGTTGGGATCGATGGCGTTCCAATCGTCTTTCTCACCCGCCGGATTGGATTCGAGCACGAGGCCCTCGTCGACCCAGGCGTAGGCGGGGTTCTTGGGATCGAGCGTGGTGTTCGTAGCGAGGCCGATCACCGAGTGATTGGAGCCGAACGTCGAGCCCGCATAGTAGACGCGATACGTGCCATTGACGAAGCTCACGTCGGGCGCCCACAAATCGCTGATGGTTTGACCGAGCGCGCGCTCGATCCAGGCAGGGAGCTTGGTGAAGATGTTGCCCGCGTTGGTCCACTTGGCGAAATCGCTCGAGGTGCGAACGCTGAGCAGCCCGCCGGTAGCGAACAGATAGAAGCTGCTCGCGACGCGAATCATGCTCGGATCGTGCGTTCCGATCGCGCGGTGTTCGCTCGTTTTCGGCGGATACGAAAATGGCGCGCCGCCGCTGCCTGCCTGCGTGAAACCAGCGCTGCCGCCCGCATTCGCCCCGCCATTGCCCGCGACCGCCGAGCCTCCTTGCCCCGCACCCGAGACCGCGCCGGCCCTGCCACTTGCCCCTGCCGCGGTCGCACCACCTGCGCCGGTCGCGTTCTCACCAGCTGTGCCGCTGACCGCACTCGGCGCACCGGCAGGGCCGAGGGGGTTCGGCGCCCCGCCCGAGCCGGCCGCACTTGTCTGAGGCCGGTCCGCGGGCGAGCCGCCAGAACAGCCGAAGGCGACGAAAAGCGAGCTCAAGACTCGCGGCAGGCGACCAACGACACACGGCATCCCCCAAACAAGGGGCCGAACCGGGCGGGGCTTGCCGATTTCCGCGGGCGCGGCGCTCAGCGCATGCGCCGCTGGATCCCCGAAACGCGACCCTGCGGCGGTGGAGCTGCGGCGG
>DASSMT010000266.1:0-47094 GCA_035688655.1 Polyangiaceae bacterium
CGCGCCAACGACGCGCTCGCCTATCGTGTGGCACTCGGCAAGCTGCGCCTGGGCGTGCAGGCGCAATTTCAGAGCTCCAAGCCGGGAGCGGTGGACAGCGTCTCCGCGTCGGCCATCTACCAGTTCACACCCGGCCTTCGCGCAGGGATCGCCTACTCCCATGCCTTCTTGGACATCGGCACGAGCCTCGTGGGCTACGACGGCGGTGACGCTCGAGCGTTGACGGGCGGTTTCGTGTTCGACGAAGCCGGCTGGAAATTCGCTGTCATGGACACCTGGACCCGCAATCACGAAGTGGTGAGCACCGCTTCGGCGAGCGTCGCCTACGATACGCTCGGGGCAGAGCTGTTCGCGTCACGCCGGTTTGGCGACGACCTCATGCTCGTCCTCGGTTTCGACTTCGCGATTCCTCGTAACCTGGATCCACGCTTCGTCAATCCGAACTACGGCACGCGCGATGTGCTGGGCAGCGTCCGCTGGCTACTCGACCGCAAGGCAGGCTCGTTCGTGTACCTGGAGGGACGCACGGGCGCGACCCGTGACACCGCTGGCGAGCGAGCCGATGACGTCGTGATGCTCGGCATCCGCTTCAACTACTCGCTGCGCCGCGGTCTCGGCGTCGATCCGATCGCCGATTGGCGCTCGAACCCCTGACGCGCTCAGGGCAGTACGCTGCCGACGACGGCGGCGACGATGACCAGGGCCCCCAATCCTCCCACGAGCCAGTTCCAGACGCTGAAGCGTTCGTTCCGTTCGAAGTCGCCGAACTCACGAGCGAGCAGGTCATTGATCGTGCCTTGGACCCGATAAACGGGGTAGGCCAGGCCGAATACCATCGTGAGGGTGAGCAGAGTGACGGGGCCCGAGTCCGAGACTCTGCTGAGCACGCGACTGACGATTGCCGAGACGACGAACAGAACCCCCATCCCGCCGTACGTCCACGATTGCTGAACGTCGGCGGCTTTTGCGGCGCGTTCCACGCGGCGAAACAGCTCGTGCGCGTATAGGACCGCAAAGAAGGCGCGCGCGAACGGCCAAGTCGACTCACGGAAGGCGCGCTTTTGGGCGCGATATTGACAGAAGAACCAGAAAATCACGTACAGGCCGAGTGTCAGAACGCACATCGCGAACAACTTGCGGGTTCCGACCGCGAACCATGGCATTGCCTGCGCGGGCACGCGCACGTTCGCCAACGGCACATCCGCGGCGAGGGTAGGTGGCGCATAGGGATTCTGGTCCAATCGCGTGTCCTTTCTTGGCCGACTCTTGTCGCTTGGTGCTCGATTGGGTCGAGCAGAAGACAGGGTATCATGGCCTTGTTGCCAGGTCTTCACCAGAAGGGGCGATGAAAACCGCGATGCTCCAACGGTGAACCGTTGGCAGCTCGCATCGATCACCCAATTGGCGTCGGGGCGCGCAGCAGCCGGCAACGACGACCAATTGCCCGTGGGCGAGGCGTCTCTCTAAGGTGGTGCGGTGCTTGCGACGGTTTCCGATGGTGCCGCCGGTTGTCACAACCCTGCAGGGTTGGCGCGGAGCCAACGCAACCAGCTCGACGCATCGATCACCGCGACCGGCTGGCGTATCAGAGCGCGCTGCCCGAGAGTGAGCTCGGACCGCCGAGGAAGGCCGTGCTCAATGCTCGCCTCGACGCGAAATACGTCCTGTCACCCAAGCTCAGCCTCGGTGCGGGTTTGTTCACCGATCGCGCCGCCACCGAAGCGTGGTCGTTCGGGCTGGTTCACGTCGACCTGTACGGCGCTACCCTGGGCATTGCGACTGGAGCCGAGCACCGACTCAACGCCGGTGAGCGCGCCGACTCGCTCGTCTTCGCCGCCACGCTCGGGCTTGGCTATGCGTATGGCCACGGCGAGATGGGAATCACTCGAAGTGAGCCCGATTGCGCGGGACTCGGCGATCGCGCGTGCCTGTCGAAGCCCGATGAGCATCCACGAAATCATGCTCGATTTCGGCTCGGCGTTGAACTTCTGAAGCGCCTACGGTGTGATCGCTTTTGCAACACCTACTCGCGCTTCGCGGCGGGCGCCTCGTCGCGCGTTCGCCGAGTACCGGCGCGCCCGAAAGACTGGTACTTTTGGCGAGGTGGTGACCGCGTCTTACATGGTCGAAGCCATTCGCGCTCATCAGCGCCGCCGCCTTCTCTTGCGCGCGTTCGTTGCGGCATGCTGTCTGGGGCTGCTCGCGTACGTCGCCGAAGGTAGCGGACCCCTGATCACCATCCCCGGGCGAGTCGTGGCAGACGACTCAGGTACGGAACGTGAGTTGCACGGCCATTTGGGGGATTCTCTCCGGCTCGCGTCGCGCTCGGTTCGAATCAGAACCGAACGTGGGACGTTCTCCTGGCACGGCTCGGTGCCGAGCGACGTCTGGGTCGACGGTGTCGTGGGGCGAATCAGCGGCACTCTGCACGTCCGACACGTGCGTCCGCGTGAACATCGATGATCAGCCTCACTCGTCTCGGGCGATCAGCTCCGAAAGATCGCCGCTGAGCACCAAGTCCAGACGGAAAGTGCGGACGTTGGCGCGCACGTCGCGGACTTCTTGTTGACCGTCCAGGTAGTACACGCGCACGACGCTGTCATCGTCGGGCTGCGGCTCCCCGTTGACGATCAACGCGGCTAGCAGGCGCCGGACGAGATCGCGATTGCTGGCTTCGTCGAGCTGGTTCAGTGCTTCGACGACTTGTAACGTCGGGGTGTGCACGGCGCGTGCCCAGGAGCCCGCGCCGTTGCGCGCTCGGGCGCTGCTCACGGTCGACTCGTCAGTGGGCAGCGGCTGAGCTGGCTCGGGTAACACGCTCACGCGCAGCAGCTCCGAACGTCGGCGTCCGGAAGGCGTGCGGCTGGCAAAGCGGTGCAGCCCGCGCTCAGCGCGGAACAAGCCGTAAGCGCCGGCACCGCTCACCAGCAAGGTGGCATTGCCCGGGGAGCTTTCGTCACCTGGGCTGCTCGACAGGACCGTGACGTCGCAGCCCGCGCGCTCTGCCCAGCCTTGGTACATGCCTAGGGCGCGCTCCACGAGGTCTGCCTTTTTTGCGCCCACCTCGCGCAAGCGCAAGAAGGCGCTGGCTTGATCTTCTGGTTTTGCGGAGAGCAGACGCAGCGTGAGCACTTGCCGGCGCCGGCTGAGCTCCAGGTAGCGCTCGGCTGCGCGGCGCACGTTATCCAGTCGACGTTCGCTCTCGACACGCGGCAGCCATTGTCGCAGCTCGACGAAGCCCGTTTCGAGCGAGCTCAGCTCTTCCAGCAGTGATTCGACGTGGCGAAGACGCGCGACCGCCGCGCGTGCAGCGCTGGGTTCTTCCCAAAAACGCGGAGCCTGGGTGCGGGCGAGCAGCTCGGACTTTTCTGCGGCCAGGCCGAGTGAGCTGACGGTGTGGCGACAGCGCGAAAGCCGTTCCTCGAGGGCCGGCAGGCCCGCGCGCATCGACGCCAGCGAGAGTTCGCGATCCTCGACGCGCACGCGGTCCACCTCGACTGCGGGCGCTGCCGACAGCACGCGGACGTTGAGTTTGCCCTGTCGAACAGCGACCGTCACCAGCTCCGGAGTTCCCGCAGCCGACACGATGCGCCGCGCGATGGGCAAGAGCAGTCGCTGCTCGATCACCCGTTTCAGCGGCCGGGCGCCGTAGGCTGGTGAAAAGCCCTCTTTCAACAAGAGTGCGATCACTGCTTCGTCGATGTCGAGCGTCAACTCACGGCGGACGATGCCCGAACGACTCATCACGTGGGCGAGCTCACGACGCGCGATCGATTGCATATCGGTGATGTCCAGACTGCGAAAAACCACGATGCGATCGATGCGGTTCAGGAATTCGGGGCGGTAGTAGCGTTCGAGCGCCTTGCGCACGTCGTGGGAGCGAGCTTCATTGCGTTGCTCCAAGAACCCGACCGTGGGTTCTGCGGGCCCAGCGCCCAAGTTGCTGGTCATGATCACGATCGTTTGGCGAAAGCTGACGACTTCACCCTTGCCGGATGACAGTCGGCCATCGTCGAACAGCTGCAGCATCAAATCATACACGTTCGAGTGCGCTTTCTCGAACTCGTCCAACAGCACCACACTGAAGGGTTGCTGACGCACTCTGCCGGTCAGCAGGCCCTCGCGCTGCGCCGGATTTCCGGAATGAGTGCCGGTCAAGCGCTCGTAGCTCGAGTAGTCTTTGAACTCGCTCATGTCGAGCCGCAGCATGCGATCTGCCGACCCGAACAAGAACTCGGCTAGCGCGCGCGCAATTTCGGTTTTGCCCACGCCGGTCGGGCCGACGAACATCAAGACACCGAGCGGCTTCTTCGGATCGGTGAGCCCGGCTTTCACCAGTGTGATCAAGTCCAGCACCGCTTGCAGGGCCTCGTCTTGGCCGATGATGCGCTCAGAAAAGAAGCGCCGAGCGCCTTCCAGATCGAACGGCACGGCGTCGTTCAGCAACCACTCGGGTAGGCCGGTACGGCGGGAAAGCGCGCTCATCACCGCTTCGGAGCTGATCTGAATCGGTCCCGACAACGAGCGCTTGCGCTGCTCTTCCAGCAAAGGCTTGAGTATGTCCAGCACCTTACCGGGGAAGGCCACGCCGGGGACGTACAGATCCGAAAGCTCATGCAGGAACGTCAGCGTCGGCTCCGAAATTTCGATCGGGCGCTCGCTTTCCGCGGCGAGCTCCTGCAAGGCGCGTTTCGTGATCGCCAGCGTTTGCGCCAGCGTCGGTTCGATCATGCGCGCCTCGAGGAACGAGCGCCGAAACGACGGGTCTGCGTCCAGGCCGACCGCGAGCGCTGCCGCCGTGCCCTCGCCGAGCAGCGAAAGCTCGCCGCGCTCCACCGGGGCTCGCAAATAGGTCGCGAACGTGTCGGTCGAAGTCTCGGTCGCACCGACCGTCGTCACTTGGTTCAGATCCTGAAAGTAGACCACCACTTTGCGGTCCGTGCGCGCTTCGCGAATCAACGTCGTGATGCGCTGCTGCCACTCGCCGATGTACTTCATGCCGGAAATCAGCTGACCAGTGCTGGTCTCCAGCACCGTGTATCCGGCGAGTGCCAGGCGCCGAAACAAGGCACGCAGCAGCGTCGTTTTACCGACTCCGACCGGTCCCGTGACGACGATGCTCTTGGCTCCACGCTCTTCCAAACGAGCCAGCATCCCCTGCAGCACGTCATCGTACAGGCTCATGTCCGCGGCAATCGGCACCTGATTCGGTCCGGCCACGATCAGCCCCAACTCGGACAGCTCATCCAGATCCGGCTCCAGAGGGTCGGTCATCGGCGTTCTTCCAGCGCTACGCAGCTAGCGGCGACGCTCTCGAGAGACACGAACCGGCAGAATTTCATGGACGAAGAAGACATCACGGTGCAACAGCCGCCGCAAGTTTGGAAAAAAGTGCGAAAAGGACGAACCCGCACTGACCGGCTGCGGGTTGATTTGCGCTTCTCCGAGCAGTGCGTCGCGGCTATGGTAAGCGTCGGCAAGCGCAGCTCGGGTTGGCGGGGCCGAGCAACGCAGGAGGAGTAACGGACATGCCAAAACTCGTGGTTCACGGTGCCACTCTGAAGTGCGCAATGGGGAACGTTCCGGCGCAGTTGGCCGTATTGCCGGCCAGCGCGGTCGACGGGGACGACGCTCCAGCAGCCAACATTCAGGACATGAAGCCGAACCTGAACATCATGCCGTTTGGGATGTGTATGTCGATGATGAACCCGCAGGTCGCTGCAGCCACCGCCGCGGCCATGGGCGCGCTGACGCCCCAACCGTGCCTGCCCATGACCACGACGCCATGGACCCCGGGCTCGACCAGCGTTACCGTCGGAGGCAGCCCTGCGGTCTCTGACGCATGCCTGCTCATGTGTCAGTGGGGTGGGCAGATCCAGGTGCAGGTTGCGGGGCAAACCACCACGGATGTCGACTAACCTGGTTCGCGTGGTGAAGCCTCGTCTGTGCGCAGCACGAACGGAACGATGAAACATGGTCTCTGACACGCGCTTGCCCGTCACCTTCCATACGCCGCTCGGAAGTGAGCTCTCCTTCGTTTCGCTGACCGGTTACGAAGGGTTGTCTCAGCCCTTCCTGTTCGAGGTGGAAGCGTCGAGCACTCGTTCCGATATCGATGCCGGCGATCTGCTCGGTCAATTGGTGACCATCAATCTCGGCCTCGTGGGTATGGAAGTCAGCGAGCGCAGTTGGAATGGCCGCGTCGTCCGCATGCGCTATCTGGACACCGACCCGCACGGCAACTCGCATTACCAACTGACCCTGCGTCCCTGGCTCTGGCAACTCACGCTGAGCGCGGATTGTCGCATTTTTCAAGACAAAACCGTGCTGGAGATCCTGACCGAGGTGTTTGGGCGTTACGCTTCGGCCGACTTCGAGAGCCACCTCTCCGAGACTTACCCGAGTCGCGAGTACGTGGTGCAGTATCGCGAAACTGACTTTCAGTTCGTTTCGCGTCTGTTGGAGCGCGAGGGGATTTACTATTTCTTTCGCCACCGCGGCCAGCGCCACACTCTGGTCCTAGCCGATTCACTGAGCGCGTATGAAGTCCTCTCGCCCTGTGGGGCGGTTCCATTCGCGACCACGGACACGCCCAAAGGGGGCCCTGCTGAAGTCGTCCGGCGCTGGAGCGTCGAGGCACAAGTGGAGTCCGGTGCCTATGCGCACGCAGACTATGATTTCACGCACTCGCTCGCATCACTGTACGCGAGCCAAGCCTCGCCTCATCGCCTCGCCAATGCGGAGCTACGGGTTTACGATCACCCCGGCGGCTTCAGCACATTTGCCGAGGCGGACGCTTCGGTTCGCGTTCGTCTCGAACAAGCGCGGCGGAGGGCGGTGCGCGCCAGCGGCGAGACCAACGCCCGCAAATTGACGGTGGGCGCAACCATGGAGCTCGTCGAACACCCGCGCCGGGATCAGAACCGCAAGTATCTCGTCGTCTCCGCGAGCTACCGCGTTCGCGGGCAGGTCGCCCGCTCCGTGGCCGAGAGCAGCGTCGACGCATTTCAAGCGGCCTTCTCGGTGATCGACACGCAGACGCTCTTTCGCCCGCCATTTTCGCTGCCCCGCCTCACGGTGCGCGGTCCGCAAACAGCTACGGTGGTCGGCCCTGGCGGCCGAGAAATCTGGACCGACGACTACGGGCGCGTGAAAATTCAATTTCACTGGGATCGCCAGGGCCAGCGCGATCATCGAAGCTCGTGCTGGGTGCGCGTCGCGCAGGCCTGGGCGGGTACCCGCTTCGGCGCACAGTTCGTGCCGCGCATTGGCCAAGAGGTCGTAGTCGATTTTCTGGATGGTGATCCCGACCGTCCGATCATCACCGGCAGCGTCTACAACAGCAGCAACCTGCCACCCTTCGAGCTGCCGGAACACCAAACCCAAAGTGGGATCCGCACGCGCAGCACCCCGTCCGGCAGTCCCTCGAACGGCAACGAGATCCGGTTCGAAGACTTGCGAGGCAACGAAGACCTTTATATTCAAGCCGAGCGCACGCAGACCACGTTGATCAAGTCCGATCAGAGCATCTCGATCGGCGGCAGTCGAACGCTCGAAATCGCGGCCGGTGAATCGGTGACCGTGGGCCTCGGGCGGTCCACGCAGGTGGCTGGAGTCGATGCCAGGGTGGTGGGTGGTGCCTCGAGCGAGACCATCGGCGGCATGAGCACCAGTGTGGTGGGCGGGGCGCGCCACGACTCGGTCGGGGCCGGCTACGCGCTGAAGGTTGCGGCGGATTGGGTAGCCCACAGCGGCGGGACGACGCGCCTCGACGTGGACGGCGCGATGCGCGTCGCGGTGCTCGGCGACGCGAGCTACACGACCGGCGGAAACGTGGAAGTGCGGGTGGGCGACAAGGCGTCCCAGCTGTTCGCGGCCGACACCAAAACCGTCGTGGGTCATCCGGATCGGGAAGCCAACCGCAACACCTTCCTTTATGGGGCGGAATCATTGCACGCCAGCAAGGCAATCCTGATCGAGAGTGACACTTCGATCTTGCTCAAATGTGGCGACACCAAGCTGACGATCACGCCGCAGGGCGTCACCATCGAGGGCGACGAGTTGCAGCTCAAAGCCGGGTCGAAGCTGGCTGCCAGTGCCTCGAGCTCGGTCCTCACGCTGGACTCGAACGTCGTCGCCACCGGCTCGAAAGTGAAGCTCTCTTCCTCGGGGGCGAGCTTGGATTTGTCCGCCACCGCCAAGCTGGTGGGCGCCAAAGTGCAGCTCGGCTCCGGTAGCGGCGCCAGCGCATCCTCGAGCAGTAGCTCGGGGCAGAGCACGAAGGACAAACCGGTCTACATTCGCACCAAGATCCTGCGCAGCGGCAAACCCGTGGCGGGCGTCGCGTACAAGCTCGTGCTCGATACCGGCCTCACGTTGAGCGGCTCGACCACGGCCGCGGGGCTCGTGGAGCAACAGGTGCCAGCGACCGTCGCCAGCGCCGAGTTGACGCTGCTCGACATCAACGAGAAGCGCAAATTCACGATCGGCGCAGTCGAGGCCTTCGACACGATTCTCGGGGCGCAGCAGCGGCTCAAGCGCTTGGGCTTTTACCATGGGCCGCTCGACGGCAGCGAGGGCTCCGGGCTCAGCCATGCCGTCGCGGCATTTCAGAAGAAACAGGGCCAAACGCCCACGGGAGCTCTGGATGCCGCCACGCAAGCAGCGCTCAAGAGCCAATACGGGAGCTGACTGAGGCTTCGGAGGAGATGACGTGCAATCACGCTTAGCGGATGTGGTCTTCGATTTGCCGGATGACTGGCGCGACACCACCACCCACGAATTCCGAACGGCCGATGAGAGCGGCAACCTGGTGGTCGAGTCCGAGCGCAACTCGGCCAGCGCGGACGAAGTGTTCGAGGCCGCCCTCGCCGAATACAGCGGCATGTGGGGTGGGATGATCATTTACACGAACCGCATCCAACTACGCCGCGGCAACGGTCAGCCGGCCCCTGCCGCCGAGGGCGAGCAGCTCGCGATGGATGAGGTGAGCCGCATGCGCTTTGCGCTCGTGGCGCTGAGCGCGGCCGGCTGGATCGCCACTTTGCGCTTCCTCATGCCCTCGAGTCCGCGGTTTTTGCCGTTGGTTCAGCGTGTGGTAGCGAGCGCGCACGTCAGCGGAGAAACCTGGCCCGTGGTAGCGTCGAGCGCTGACACGCGAACGGTGCAAGCCGGCCCAGTTTCGTTGCAGATCCCCGCGGACTTTCGCAGCCCGGACACCTTCGACTTTCTACACCCCACGGCGGACGAGGTGCGGTTGAGCGTGACCGTCGCCAAACCCATGGTGCCACGCAGCACGGTGGATTGGGACGCGCTGATTGCCGAGCCATTCCGAATCTTGAACACGGTCGAAGCTCCGCCCCCGCCGCAGGGGAACGACTGGGAAACCCAATGGCAGCTGCAGCTGTCGGGGTTTCCCGAACCGTGGCTCGTGCAGAAAGCCGTGACCCAGGTGACCGCCGCCAGCGTCGTCACCGCAGTGCTGCAAGGCCCCGAATCGAAGATCATGGCGTTGGCAACGGTTTGGGCACAGTTCCGCGGTAGCCTTCGTCCGGGGGGCGGTCGCTAAATGGCTGACGAGAGCATTCAGTGTCACGATGATCCCAACACGTGTGACACGGTGTCGTCACTGCATGTGCCGATCATCTTCGTACCCGGGGTGATGGGCTCGCGTTTGGACATCATTTCAGGCAGGAGTTGGGATCCGGATGACGCAACCGCTATGGGCAATTGGCTCTCGTTGACCGATGCCAGCGTGCAGAAGACGCGCAGCGCTCTCCGTGGCGGCGGGACGGGGACACCCGCGACGCCAGCGACCACCAAGACCAAGCTCTATCACAGCAGGGTCTTTTCTGATCCGATTGACGAAGTCTATAAGTCCGCACGCTGCCGTGCCATTGGGAAACTGGCAACAGGCAAGGACGACAAGGCGCTGATCGGTGACTATTACGGCGAACAGCGCAGCTGGGCGAGCATCTGCTGGGGCTTCTACGGCTCGCTGTTGATGCGCTTGGAGAGCGAGCTCAACTTGGAGCACGACGACCCGTGCTTTCCGGTCTTTGCCTGCGGCTACGATTGGCGAGCGCCAAATGAGGTGAGCGGCGCCAAGATCAACGCCTTCATCCGCAAAGTTCTGGCTCGATACCAGGCGGTCGCTTCTGACGCGATCGTAATCACCCACAGCATGGGCGGACTCGCGGTGCGCGCAGGGATGATGGTCGATGGCAGCATCAAGCAGAAGATCCGCGGAGTCATTCACGGTCTACAGCCCTCACTCGGCGCCGTGGTGTGTTATCGCCGCTTCCTGACTGGGACCACGCCTCCTGCGGACCGTCAATCTGAAGCAGCCGACTACGTGCTCAATAGTGTCATGGGCAAAACGGGACCGCGCTATGCGTACAACCTGAGCGGCTGTCCGGGGCCTTTGCAGCTCCTGCCCAATCACGTGTATTCGAAGTTCGGAGGCCCTTGGCTGCGGGGCATGGACAGTAGCTACGACTTGAACGCAGTCTACGACATCTACCGTCGGTTCCAGCTGCCGGGGATCGCGCAAGTCGCGGCGCTCGGCGAGGAACAAAGCGGTTCCAAAGCAGAGAAGGCGTCTCACTCGGTGCGCGCTGATTTTGCCGCCAACATCAACCGCGCCGAGACCTTCCACAAAGGCGTGGAACAAGTCGCCCACGACCGAACGTACGTGATCTACACGACGGGCCTCAGGTGCGATCAATCGATCGAGTTCTTGAACTACGGCGCCACCAAAGGAGGCAAGGTGAGTGCGCCAGAAGTACCCGTTCCGATCATCCCGGCTACTCCGTATTATTATCCGCCGCCGCCGCCCAGGAAAGAGGTCTGGAGGACGAGCGGAGTGGGCGATTCGGAGCTGACGAACCTCGAGGACGAGATCACTTATCACCGCTCACCAGACGGTGATGGAACGGTCCCGGTGGTCAGCGCAGAGTGCCCGTCGCTCTCGCCCCCGCCGCTCTCGTCACCGCAGGCCGGCGCGAAGCCACTCGAGCACTCCAAAGCTTACGGTGATGCCGATTTTCAAATTCTGACGCTGAGCTACATCCATCGCTTACTGAGCCCGTGATCCGCTGTGAGCTCCGTCGAGAAAACCATTGAATCAGGGTCGCGCGCCGCGTGGCTCTCGAGCGCGGCGGCGCTCGGTGCGATGGCGGGGCTGCCCTGGGTCTTCATCCTTCAGGGTGAGTTGATGAGCTTGCTGTTCGCGCTGCTGGCGCTGCTGCGCGCCAAGCAGCTCTGGCACTCGTCCGAGCAGCGCTCGCTGAGTGTGCCGTTTGCAACCGCCGCCGCGCTCTCCACGATTGCGCTCGGGCACCCGGCGAGCTCGACCTGGCCAGATCATTGCTTCGATCTGGTGCTGACGAACGGCAAACCCGCGCTGGATTGGCTGCTGCTGGCAATTCTCATGGGCCTCTCGGGGCTCGCGTGTTGGAGCCTGGTGGAGCGCGAATTGCGCCGCCGACTACGCCGCTTGCGCGGGCTTTCGTCCCACCAGCCCGAGGCCGCGGCAAAGCTGGTTTCTTTTTGGATCGGCCTTGCCGGGGTCGCCTGGTCGCTGGAGAACGAGACCCTCTGGCCGAACCTGGTCAAGATGGTCGTGGGTTCGATGGACGGGGGGGCTTCGGGTTACCCGACCGCTTCGTACAGGGAACCGTGTAACCCCGAGGTTGGATGGGTCGGGGCGGCCTTCTACGCACTTGCGCTCGTGATGCTCGCGAGTGGCCCGGCGCGAGAGCGTTCGAGCGCAAAACTCTCGCCGCCAAGATTGCGCAGTCTGGCGACGGGTGAGGGCGTGCTGCTGGTGCTGCTGTTGCTGGCGCAAAGCGGGCGCACGTATGTGCTCTTGCGGCGTGAGCTCCCGGAGCTCAAAGAGCACGGCGGCTCGCTCGATTGTGAATGCAAGCGCTGGAATGACACCGTGCATTTGTGATGCGAGAAGACGACCGTTGCGTTTTGGTCGTCACCATTCCGAAACAGCTGCATGAGCCAAGTGGCCGGCGAGTGTCGGCAATGGATCATTCGAATTGAGTGAGTCGAGTTCGAGTTGTATTGAGACCGAAGCTCGCGTAAACGGAAAAGTGAAGGGAACCAAAACGGGATGACTCGCTCACTCATCAGCGTGTGCATGGCAATGTTGTTGTTGGTCGCCTGTGGCGGCCCGCTGAAATACGACGTCAGGTCGACGCCCAAGGCCCCAGGTGCCGACGGCAAGCTGGTCGCCACGGTCCACGAATCTCAGCACCAGACCGAGGTAGAGCTCGAAGTGAAGAACCTCCCTCCACCGGATCGCGTCACCGAAGGTGCGACCGACTACGTCGCCTGGTCGCGCAAGAACGCGACCGCACAGTGGACTCGCTTGGGGTCGCTCAAATACGAGTCCAGCGACCGCGGTGGGATGATGAAGGGATCGGTGCCCGAGACCTCGTTCGACTTCGCCGTTACCGCGGAAAAGGCGGCTCTCGCAGCCTCACCATCGAGCGACGTGGTGTTCGAGCAGCGCGTCGGAGAGTGACGCCCGCTGGGCTGAAGACTTGCGCTGCGCCGTCACTAGCCGGCGCGGCGCGCGCCCGCACCCGCCGCTTGCACGCGGCGGCGGGCCACCGCGCACAGATCCTCGCGCCAAGCATCGAATACCGAGCCGAACGTGACGAGCGATGCTCGCTTTCGATCGTGAATTCTCACGACGTGCTCGTAAGATTGCAATGCTTCCGCAGGGTGCCCGCTGTTCTCGTGACAGAGCGCCAGATAAAACGCGGCCGGCCACAGGCCCTCGTCGAGAAAGAGCGCCGCGCGCAGATCGTGTAGCGCCAGCTCGATTTCACCGCACAGGTAGCGTGCGACACCCGCGTAAAGGTGCGTGTCGGCGCGCGTCCGATCGTGACTCAGAGCGGCCAGGTAGGCGAGGCGCGCCTGAGCGACGTCGCCGGCCTCGAGCAAGCGATGACCGCGAGCGAGCTCGCGTTCGACCTCGTTCGTGGCGGGTGCGGGCGGGACGCTCTCGAGCAACTCGCCGGCGACGGGAAGCGCAGAAATCAGCGGCGCCGGTTGGCGAACGTTGGCAGGTTCGAGCAGCCAGTCGCGAGCGACGGCCCGCGCTGCGCGGCCCTCGCCGCTGACCACTGGGTCGCTCTTGCGGAAATCTCGCTTGCGAAAGACCAGGCGCCCCGCGACGTAGTGGGCATCCAGCCCGGGCGGCACTTCGCACACGACTTCGCTGGCGCCGAGCACCAGGTAGCCGCCGGGCGCGAGCGAGCGCGTGAGCGAGTCGAGTACTTGGCGCGCCGTCTCGCGATCGAAGTAGATCAGCACGTTTCGGCACAACACGACATCCCAGCCCTCGCCGCTGGCCGGCGCAGGCGCTCTATCGAGCAAGTTGTGCGCCGCGAAGCTCACCCGTTGGCGGAAGCGTTGCGCGACTTCGAATCTGCGATCTCGGAGGCGGGTGAGGTTGGCCGAAAAGCGTGGATCCATGTCGCGCACGCTCCAGCTGCCGTAAACACCGCGTCGCGCGTGCTCGACGGACTGCGTGTTCAAATCGGTTGCCAGCAGCTCGACCTCACGCTCGGCACGCTCGGCCATGAAGGCCAGCGAATAGGCGTCTTCTCCGGTCGAGCAAGCCGGAATCCAGACCCGAACCTTGCCCGGTCGCCCGAGCTCACCGGCGAGCAGCGCTTCGATGGCGGCGAGTTGGCCCTCATCGCGAAAGAACCAGGTGTATCCGACGGTGATCGAATTGATGAGCCGCTCGAGCTCGGCGCTACCGCGGTCGCCCGCCAGCAGCCCGAGATAGCTGGGCAGTGTGAGCGAGAGCTCCTTCTGCCGGCGCGTTGCATAGGCGTCGAGGGCGCGATCGATCCCGCCGCGGCTCAGCTCGATGCCGGTGCGGGCCGACACGAACGCGGACAGCTCGCGCCCCGCGCTCATCGACTGAGGCCTCGCGCGCTCTCGAGCGCCCAGTTGGTCACCTCTCGTGCGAGCCCCGGTGGGTCGAGCGCGCGTTCAGCGGCGCGTGCTTCCAGGGCCGCGCGCGGCATGCCGAAGACACCGGAGCTGATTTCGTCCTGCGCGAGCGTGAGCGAGCCGCGTGCCTTGAGCTCGAGCAAGCCGGCCGTGCCGTCGCGTCCGATGCCGCTCATCACGACCCCGCACGCCTTCTTCTTCAAGTGGTCGGCGAGCGAACGAAACAGGGCATCGACGGCGGGTCGATGACCCTCGATTTCGGGCTCCTCGCTCGGTCCCAAGTGGTGCGCGTCGAGCGCGACCAAGTGGCGATCATCGTCTGCGATGTAAACGTGGCCGGGCTCCATCGCGGTGCGGCGTGTCACGACCGTGACCGGAAGCGAGGTGCGCGCCCGCAAGAACTCGCAGAAGGCGCGCGCATAGCCCTTCGGCAGGTGCTGGACGACGGTGACCGCAGCAGGCAGGCTGGGGGGCAGGGCTCCGAGCACCCCCGCGACCGCCAGCGGGCCGCCGGCGGAGGCGCCAATCGACACGACGTGCACGCCTCCAGGCGTCGGCGGCAGTGACGGACGCAGTGGTCCGCCGCTCCCAGCGCGCGAGGTGTTGCGCGTTCCAGCCATGTGTCGCACGACCGGCACTTGCGAGAGCTCGCGCACGCGGCCGCGCAAGCTCGCTTCGGCCTTGGCATCGCCGAACTCCGGCTTTTCGGCGAGATCGAGCGCACCGCGTCGAATCGACTCGAATACCGCCTTCTGGTTGACGGCCGAGGGCTGGCCAGTCACCACCAGAATGGGCAGTGGATGATTGGCCATCACGCGCTCGATGGTTTCGTGTCCGCCCGTGCCCGGCATCTGCAGATCGACGAGCAGGATACTGGGGCCAATTTGGCGTATCAGCTCGAGCACGCGATCACCGTTTTCCGCTTCCCCGACGACGCTGATGTCGCGATCACGGGTGAGAATTTCTCGCAGTCGGTCGCGGCAGATTGCCGAGTCGTCGAGGATGAGTGCGCGAACGGGTTTCATGACGCGGTCGGTCGCAAGGTGGCGGGGGCGTTGGGCACGAAGCGCCGAACCAGATCGAGCAGCGCATCGCTCTTGAAGCCGGTCTTGAGCAGGTAAGCGTTGGCGCCCAGCTCGGTGGCGCGCTGCCGGTCTTCGACGGAGCCGCGCGTGGTCAGGAGAATGAAAGGCAACCTCTGATTTTTCTTGCGGATTTCAGAGAGAAGCTCGAACCCGCCCATGGTCGGCATTTCCAGATCCGAGAGCACCAAATCGGGCTCTCCGTGGGTGCGCATGGCGGAAAGGGCTTCGGTGCCATCGTTCGTCACCTGCACCGAGTAGCCCGCCGAAACGAGGATCTCTTGCACGAGTTGCGTGACGACCGGCGAGTCGTCGGCGACCAGGATGCGGCGGCGTCGCGGCGCGTTTCGCAGCTGCGGGGTTGCCGCGAGTGGGGCAGTGTTGTCCGAGAGAGCTTGCTGCAAGAACGCGACGTCGAGCATGAGCACGAGCCGGCCGTCGTCGAGCAACGCGGTCGCGCCGATGCCAGTGAGGCCGCCGAGCAGCGTATCGGCAGGACGGCGGATGAGCTCGACGTCGCCCACGATCAGCGGCACGCGCAGCGCAAAGGTACGTCCACCGAGCTCGGCCACGATCACCGACGACTCTGGAGTGTCGCTCGTGAGTCTGAGCGCGCTCGTGAGTGACACCAACGGCAGCGTCTGGTTTCGGTGACGCAGGACTGGCCGGCGTTCTTGGCCTTGCGGCGGCAGCTCGTGCGAGCCCAGCACCGCGCGCACCGTGCGCGCCGGGAATGCGTACAGACCCGAGCCGATCTGCACGATCAGGTTGCGCTCTTTGGTCACGGTGAACGGAACCGTGAGCAGGAAGCGCGTCCCGCGGCCGGGCTTCGATTCGACGCGTACGCTGCCACCGAGCGCTTCCACCTGACGCCTGACGACCGCCAATCCGACGCCGCGGCCAGACACCTGGCTCACCTCGGTGCGTGTCGAGAACCCATGCGAAAAAAGCAGTTCGAGCGCTTCTTCGTCGCTCGAGCCCAGAATTTCGGCATCGCGACCGGCGCGTTGCGCGGCCGCGCGAACGCTGCTCGCGTCCACGCCGCGTCCGTCGTCCTCGACGCAGATCACGACGTTCGGTCCCGCAGCGTGCGCCGAGAGCACGATCGAACCGACTGCTGGCTTGTCACCGCGCTCGCCTTCCGCCTCGAGTCCGTGATCGACAGCATTTTGCACCAGGTGCAAGAGCGAGTCCCACAGCTTATCGAGCACGTTGCGTTCGAGCTCCACGCCGCGCGCCTCGATGGTGACGGCGATATTCTTGCGGCACTCGCCGGCCAGCATCCGCGCGTGGCGCCGAAGCTCACGCAGCATGGGCTCGACCGGTACCAGGCGTAGCGCCCACGCGCGCGTCGTCGTGTCCGTGACCAGTGTGCTGACGCGCGCGAAGTCTTCGACCAGCGCCGTGTGCGCCTTCGCACCACCGGGCAGCGAGCGCACCAGATCGAGCGTGCGACCCCGCAGCCGACCGTACAGCGCAGTGAGCTCGGCCAAACGTTCGCACAGGTCGTCGACGACCCGCGAGTCGACCTGCACATAGCGGTGATCCTTCCCGCTCCGCGCCTCGTCCGCGTGCGTGCCCGGGGCGCGCGCGCCCGCTTCGGTCCCATCGCTTCCATCCGATTCGGGCGAGTCGTCGTGCAGCTCGCCCTGTTCGTGGGCGGCGCCGGCTTCGTGCGCCTTGCCGTTCGTCCGGGCCGAATCGTGGCTAAGGGCCGCGCCATTCAGCGGCGCCGCATGGTCGTGCTCGTCGCCGCCGAGCTCGAGCCGCGCGGATTCCAGCACGGCGTCGGCGATCTCTGGCTCCACGGAGCTGCCCAGGGCCTTGCGCATGGCGTCGAGGGCGCGCATCGCGGCAAGCACGGCACCGCCCTGTCCGAGCCAGCTCTCGAGCGCGTGCGCGAGATCCGCGAGCAGGCTGAGCCCCAGCATCCGCCCTTCGCCTTTGAGGGTATGAAGCTCCCCCAGGGCTTCCTTCAAGGCGTTGGCATCGGCCTCACCGTCCTCCAGCAGCTCGAGCTGGGCGTCGATGCGCTCGATGCGGGCGAGCAGACCCGCGCGAAAGCGCTCGAGCAGCGCCTCGCGACCGGAGCTCACGCCGCCTCTTCGGTTGCCGTTTCGAAGCGCCGCACGAGGTCAGTCAAGCGATCGGCTTGCGCCTTGAGCCGTTCGGCGGAGGTGCGCGTCTGCGCGGTCGCTGCGACGGTTTGCGTGACGACATCACTGATGCCTTTGACGCTCTGCGAGACCTGCTCCGTGCCGCTGCGCTGTTGCTGAGTGACGAAGGTGATCTGGCGCGCGGCTTCGGTCGTGCCTTGAGCCAGGCGCTTGCTCTCTTCTGTCGCCATCACGGTGGTCGAGCCAGACTCACGAATGTCGCTGACCAGGCGCTTGACGTCCTGCACCGACGCCGTCACCCGCTCGGCGAGACGCCGCATTTCGGACGCCACGAGCGCGAAGCCGTGGCCTTGTTCGCCGGCGCGGTTGGCCTCGAGCGAGCCGTTGAGCGCCAGCAGATCGCTCTTGTCCGCGATTTCACGGATGACTTCGAGGATTTCCGCGATCCGCCCGGCGTGGGCGGAGAGCTCCGTGATGCGCCGTACCATGCCGTCGGTGTTGTCGAGCGTACGCTCGGCGTTCGACAGTACGCCGCGCACGGCCTCGGAAACGTGCGCCGCCGATTCGGACAGCGAGTCCATCGTGCGGCTGATTTCTTCCATCGCGCTCGACTGCGAAGCTGCGGCGGCTTCTTGCTCCTGCGAAGCTGCGAAGATCTCGGTCGCGGCGCTGCCCAGCTCGACCGAGGTCTCGCTGATTTGGTGCACCATGCCAGAGAGGCTACCCAGCATGCCGCGGAAAGCGTCGGGCAGCTCGCCCTTGCCTTGAATCTCGACGCGCAGGTTGCCCTTGGCGATCGAGCCCGCGGCACTGCTCAGTGTGCGCATCAGGTCGAGGAGATCATTGAAGCGATCGGTCAGTACACCGACCTCGTCGTTGCGTGCCACGGGCAGGGCTGCCATTTCTGACTGCTTGCCTTCTTCGACCACTTCGCGCGCGGCGCGCGTCAGGCGCTCGATCGGACTCGAGACGGCGCGGCCGAGGATCACCGCACAGAGCGGTGCCCACAGCGCCACGATTAGTGCGAAGACACCCGCGCTCAGGATGAAGCTCTCCGAAGCACCGTCCGGGGTCCGAACCACCGCGATCGCGACGCGTGACCCATCCAAGCGCCGAAACGCCACGCTCACATCGCGGTCGCGCGGCGTGAGAATGCCCGAGTCGGCCTTTCCGATTTCCGACTTGAGCCAGTCGCGCCCGAACGCGAGCGGATCGGTCTCAGCCACGGCGGTGAGCGGTTTGAGCGCGGAATCCGTGATCACGCCGTTGGCCTCGAGCACGTTCCTGGCTGCGTGCGAGCGGCGGAAATTCTCGCTGAAGCGCTGCAAGGCTTCGGGGCTGGTCGGTGCAGCCTGCACCAGCTCGGCGACGGCCAGCGCGCCCAGCGTCGCGCGCTGCTCGTACGCGGCGTGGACCTCTTTCATGTAGCCGAGGGCCATCATCCACAGCGTCGGTCCGAGGCCGAGAGCGAGAGAGATCACGCCGATGCGCACCTGCAGCGTGATTTGATCGCGGTCGAGCGCGACGCCACGCTCGCGAGCTTCGACCGAAAGGCGACTGGAGGCCTCCGTGGTGAGCATGATGGTCAGTGGAAAACCGAAAGCAAAGCCGCCGAACCACACCGCGGCAAGCACTAGCCCTGCAGCGTCAATCGCGCGCGGCCCGATCGCGCCCGGCACCAGGAAGTAGATGGCGGCGTAAGCGAGCGCGTAAGTGATGCTCCAAGAGAAGGCGTAGAAGACGGCAAAGCGGCGCGGAAGACTTTGCACGGCGCGATCCGCGGCCGGCAGCAGCTCATCGCGGCTGCGACCGCTGCGGCTCGCGAAGCGCTCGTAGGGCGCAAGCTCGATCGATAGGAACATCGAGTTTGCGGCGATCTTGACCAGCACCAACAGCGGCAGCACGAACGCGGCCCCGCGCAGCGAATCCACGTAGAACAAGCCGAGGAATGCCACCATCAACAGCGGGTTGAACAGCGTATCGAGCGTCAGGAAGGCGAGCACGCAGCGCAGAGTGAGTTTCTTGAAGGGCATCGTTGTCAGGTCTCCGTTGCAACGGCGCGCGCCTGCCAGGGACAACGCCCCGTCTCGTCGAGCCGAGTGAGATCGATTACAAACATCAACGGCACGCCTCGTGGTGCCAGTAAGTGCGAGAGCCCCGAGGGGGCTCCCAAGCTGGCCGGAAGCGCCAAAACGGCGCTTGCGGCCACAGTGAGCATTCGCAGTTGGCCGCTGACGCACAGGCCCACATCGGCACCTTCACGCCGGACCACGAGCACATGCGTTCCGTCACCGGGCAAGGGTTCTGGCAAGAGCGGGCACAAATCGAGCTGACTGCCTGCGTAGTCGTCGGCCGGCACGATCGCACGCACGCGCTCGGCCGCGACGGCGAGCGCGTGCGGCGGGGCGCCGGCGACCACGAAGGTGAGCTCCGCTGCCGTCATCGGGAGCGGCCCATGTCTCGTCCTTCGTCGTTTGCTCCCGCGACGCGGTGTAGATCCGAGATCAGTCGATCGAGATCGATGACGGGTGTGACGACGCCGTCCTCGTCGAGCTCGTGCGTGGCGTAGGGGATCACCTCGTCGTGCATCGGTTGCAAGCGACCTTCAGGCACGGATTTCACCTCGCGCGCGGCGTCGATTGGCAGCGCCAGCATGCCCTGCTCGTGACTCACGATCAGCGTGCGTGCGCGCTGTGCAGGCGCGCCGTTGGTGACACCCAACACGCGCGCGATATCGACCAGTGGCACGGCGCGACCGCGCCACACGACGACGCCCGGTAGCTCTGCCCGCGCGCGTGGAACCGGCAGCCAAGGCTCGGCGCCGAGCACCTCGCGCACGCGCGCCGTCTCGAGCAAATACCAACTCGATTCGACCATGATGGGGAGCAAATGCGCGGACATGATTAGCCTCCTAGGATGCGCTCGTTCGCGGGAGCGCTGACGTTCAACAGCTGGCGAATGGCGCGGCGCAACGGTTCCGCTTCGATCGGATGGTGCAGGACCGGGCCGCGAAAGTTGTCGAGGAAGGCGCTCGCGCGCGCGCTTCGCTTGGAGCCGACCACGAACACGAAACGGTTCTTCCAGTTGGCGTCGAGCGCGAGTGCTCGCTCGTAGACGTCGATGCCAGCGGGCTCGAGCCTGGCGACGATGACTCCGGGCGGCGTTTCGGAGTCGATGTGACGCAGCGCGTGTGCGGCGGAAAGTGCGAAATCAGCGCGATAGGCCTCGCCCTGCACGTCGCGGCGGTACGCAGAGAGCGCCGTCATGTCGTCGTCGACGAACAACGCGACCGCAGACAAGCGCACTGTGCCACTGGTGCGCGCCTCACGCACGTCGTGGTAGCGCTTGCCGGCCGGGGGCGGCGCGGTCTTGCCCGACTTCACGCGCGGGCCACTGGCAGGTGGCCGCGCCATGGCTGCTACTTCGACCGCGGGGGCGCGCTTCGGCGTGGTTGCCGGGTCCTTCGCGCGTAGCCAGCGATTGACCTGGCGCACGAGCTCGAAAGTGTCCTCCGTCTTGCGGATGAAGCCATGCGCTCCGGATGCGCGAGCGCGCTGTTCGAGCTGATCGGCGGGGAGGGTCGAGAATAGGAGGATGATCGTCTCACTGTTCGGCTGTGCCTTACCGAACAGCTTGACGATCGTCTCTCCGCCGAGTTTCGGCATGTTCACGTCGATCAACAAAAGATCCGGCTTTTCTTGCAAGATCATCGCCACGCACCCGGCTGGACCGGAATGCGTGAGCACGCGGTATCCCACGGCTTCGAGCAGCGCCTTCGTGACTGTCAGCACGACCTCGCTGTCATCCACCACCAAGATCGTGGCCGGTTGGTTGATCGACGTGCGGCTCATTGCTTCACCGTGGTTCGAAGACGACGCGCCACTCGCTAGAACCCGTTCCGGTCACTGGATCGAATTTGCCGACGATCGTCAGTGTGCCTTTGGCGCCGGCAAACATGCCGGTGCCCGAAGTAATTTCCAGGTAGTCAGTGAACTGACCGGTCGAGGTGTTCCAAACGCCGTAGTCGGGTCCGCTGAAGGTTCCGTACGGAGTGGTGATGGTGTCGACGCCGTTGTAGCGAGTGACGTTCGGCGTCGGGGTTTGATCCATCGAGTCGAGCCTCCAGTGCAGCGTGCCGCGCAGATCGCCCGTGAGCGGTCCGCCTGTGCACATCGAGTCGCACTCGACGAGTTGGGTGGTCAAATGGCCACGGAGCTCGCGTTGGCCGTAGTGAGCGCTGGCGAGGCCGGCCCAGGCCAGCGTGGCGCCGAGGACAGCAGCCCCGGCGAGCTTGCGTCTGCTGAGGTTTCGTAAGTTCATTCGCATGGTTGGTTATTCTCCTGACTTTCGTTGTGAAGCGGGCGCCGCTGCCCGCTTACAAGTACCCCCGCAGGAAGCCGCCATCGACGCACAGCGTTTCACCGGTAACGTTGCTGCATAGCGGACTCGCGAGGTAAGTGAGGGCGTTAACTACGTCGTCGTAGTCGGTGGCCCGACGAGTGAAGGCGCGCTTGCCGAGCGCGTGGCGTGTCTTCTGGGTGAGCTCCTGGCCGATCACGCGCTGCGCTGCGTCCGTTTCGACGATCGAGAAACTGACGGCGTTGCACAGCACGCCTTGCGGACCGAGCTCGAGCGCGAGGTAGCGCACTGCGGCCGCCAGGGCGCCTTTCATCATGCCCACGGCGTGGTAGTGAGGCACCGCGCGGTCACTGCCCGGTGAGAGCAGCGTAATCACGCGCGGCGCATCCGAGCGCCGCAGTAGGGGTAGCGCGTAGCGACAGGCGACGAGCAGCGAGCGTACGCCGATGTCCATCACCTGCGCGAAGTCAGCCGCCGACAGCTCGGTGACTGGCTTTTCGAGCACGCCGTCCGGCACGTGAACCAGCGTATGCAGCAGGAAATCCAGGTGTCCGTGGCGCGCACCGAGCTCGGCGAAGCCGCGCTCGACCGCGATTTCGTCGCCAAAATCGAGCTCTACCCGCTCACAGCCGAGCGCGTCGGCCAGCGGAGCCACCGCCGCGCGGCGGTTTTCGCGGTGGCTCACCGTGACCTCGGCGCCGGCAGCGCGAAACGCGCGCGCCGCATGGTAACCGACGCCGTTTTCACCCGATACTCCGAGCACCAAGCCGCGCCGCCCGGCGAGTAGCCCTGTGCTGCTCATGGCTCACCGCCCTCGGGCAACCACACGGCGAGCGAACCCAGTCCGTCGCGTTCGTACTCCGCAATCGCGCGCTGCACGCGAAACCCAGCCTCGACCGCAGGTAGGCCGCCGATCCACATCGACAGACGCGCGACCACCTCGAGCAGCTTTTCTTTGCGCGTACCGAGGTGAAGCAAGGTCTTCGCGAACATCGCCGCCGTGTCGTAGCGACCCAGGGCTGCCAGCACGGCCATGCCGAGCAAGTAGTTTTCCTCGAGTGACACCTGCGAGGTGTCGGCCTCGAGCGCGTGGTAGCGATAGACTTGCTCGCGCAACGCCGGGTTTTGAATGCGCTCCAGAAAGCGCAGGTGCTTCTTGCCGGCGCCTTCGCCGAACAGGCCATCGACGTAATCTCGCGTTTGTTCGATTGGATCCAGCTCTTGCATGTGCCTCTAGCGCGCTTGCCCGCGTGGCATGACGGTGAGCTCGGTCACGACGACGTTCGCAGGTCGTGACAGCACCCAGGTGATGGTCTCGGCGACGTCCTCCGGCGTGAGCCAGTGGGGCACTTGCTCGTCGAGCTTTTTGCGTAGGTCGTCGAAGCCCTCGACGTCGTCATAGATCGGCGTGTCGACCAGGCCTGGCACGATCGACGTCACGCGGATCCCGCGCGACGCGACTTCCAAGCGCAGCGCGTCGATCAGGCCGGTCACGGCTGCCTTGGTCACGCCGTATGGGCCAAACTTGGCGTTGGGCAGGAATCGCCCAGCCACCGACGAGAGCTGAACGACGTGGCCCGACGCCGACATCCGCGGCACCAGTGCCTGGCACAGCTCGAGCGGTGCGCACACATTCAGCTGGAGCAGATGCCGAAAGTGCGCGGGCGAGATCGCGAGCGGGCTTGCATACGCGGCCTCACCCGCGTTGCTCACGAACACGTCGATCGGGCGCGAGCTCTGGCGCAGCGCCTCGCTGACCCGCTCGAGCTCGGAGTCGACGGCCAAATCCGCGACCAGGAAGTCGAAGTCTTGTCCTGCCTGCTCTGCGAGCGCGACCAGCTTTTCTCGGCTGCGTCCCAAGCCAGTGACGCTCGCGCCCGCGCTCAGCAGCGCGAGCGCGGTCGCGCGTCCGATGCCGGAGGTGGCACCGGTGACGACGCAGTGGCGGCCCGAGAGCGAGCTCATAGCTCGATCAACCCCGCAACGAACTGCCAACCCACGCCCACCGCGAGCACCAGCACGCGCTGACGCGGGCGCAGCGTGCCGATCTGCAGGAAATGTTCGAGCGCCGTCGGGATCGACGCGGCGGTGACGTTGCCGACGAGCGGCAGATTGGTGAGGATCTTTTCTTGCGGGACCGATAGCGCCTCGGCGAGCATGCCCTGAATGCCCGCGGTGCCCGAGTGCGGCACGATGTAATCGACATCGGCGAAGCTGAGTTGCTGGCGCGCAAGCAGAGTCTTTCCAGCACGGATCAGCGAGGCAACCGCGAGGTCGTTCACCTCGCGCTGGCGCACGTGCGTAACCAGGTAATTCTCGGCGTCCACGTCCATCAGCTCGCTGCGGCTCCCGTCCGTACCGAGCTCGTAGTCGACCAGGCGAAAGCCACCGGCAACGTTTGAGCCCACGACGGCTGCAGCAGCGGCGTCACCGAACAGCAGCGAGGCGCGGCTGCCAGGGCGTACGCGACGTCGCGAGTAGTCCGAGGCAACGATCAACCCACGCTTGAAGCGGGGATTTTGCAAGTAGCCCTGTGCGACGGACAGCGCGTAGATGAAGCCCGCGCAAGCACAACCGAGATCGAACGCGAACGCCCTGCGTGCTCCCAGGATGTGCTGCACGCGAGGCGCGATGTCGGGCACGTAACGGCGCTCGCTCCAGTTGACCAGCAGCAAGAAGTCCAGCGCCTCGGCCGCGACGTTTGCTCGCTCCAGCGCGGTCCGCGAGGCACGCACGGCCATGGCCGGGACGTCTTCGTCCTCTCCGGCTTCGTGGCGCCTCTGGACGCCGATGCGCTCGAGATCCCGCTCGCCGAGCTCCGGGAAGCTCGAGAGCATCGCCGCGTTGTCGAGGATCCGCCGTGGCAAGTACGTTCCAAGGCTCAAAATACGCAAACTAAGCATTGTGCCCTCCATTTTCGACCCGCGTATCGCGCGCGCCTGCGCGCAGGACCTCTGCAAGTGCGTCGAGCTCGAAGCCCGTGACCGGCGGTGCGGCGCCCGCTTCGCGCACCCGCACATGGAACGGCAGCGCCGCGCAGAACTCGGCCGCCGAGCGCGCCCCGAGTCCGAAGCTCGTGAGCTCCCAAGGGTACTCCGGGCCGCGCCGTTCGAGCACGCCGTCCTCGGTGACGATTGCGCGAACACGCGTGCCCGGGCTCGTCACGAATTCGACTTTCGCGACCAAGCGGTCGCTCTTGCACAGCACGACTGCTTCGCGCGCGCACGCGGTCAAGTCGCTCGCGCCACCCGAGCCGACGATCAGCTCGCCATTGACGAAACTGGAATTCAGGTTGCCATCGGCGTCCGCCTCGGCGCAACCGACCACTGCCAGGCAGCGATTGTGCCGACCACAAGCCACCGCACCGAGGTTGTCTTCCACCGAGCTGAGCCGGGCCGCTGCTGCCATGTTGTGCGCGCTCAGAAGAAACGGATGCGCCTCACTGGCTTCGAAACCACTGATGCCGGTTTCCACGAGCAGCTCCACCGCCTCGGCCGTCGCGCGGTCGAGCAAGAGCGCGAGCCTCGAGGCAGAGAAGGATTGCCCGATCCCGGCGAGGATGGAGCGGTGTCCGGCCTCGTTCAGGTGTCGCAAGATGGTGCGGGCAGCGAGCAGCACGAGCCGCTCGGAGGCCCCGAGTGCGCGGCTGGGCGGCTGCGCGGCGCGCTCGCTCGCGCGCACCGTCTGGTTTGGCGCGGCAGAGGCTC
Source organism: Polyangiaceae bacterium (assembly GCA_035688655.1). GTDB lineage: Bacteria > Myxococcota_A > Polyangia > Polyangiales > Polyangiaceae > PMG-095. The sequence goes on from DASSMT010000266.1 coordinate 25,252, forward strand.
GCAGCGCTTCGAGCCGGTCCTGGCCCACGAAGTCGAAATACGCCTGGCGTCCATCGGCTGCCTCGAGTACGGCGCGGCGATAAGCGGCGAACCGCTCGGGTCGTTCGGCGAACGCCCGCCAGGCTTCGTACGCGGCGAAGTCGTCGCCATAGCCGGTCACCCCGCAAACCTCGGAACCGAGGAATAGCGGCTGAGGATGAGCGCCGAACGGCTCCTCCGCAACCGCGAGCACGCGCGCGGCGGGCAGTGCGACCAGGTGCGCGAAATGCTCGAGCTCGTGCTCCTCGACGATCTTCTCCGCGGTCACGATCACGCCACGGCGCGCCGCGTGTGCGCCGTGAAAGCCCTCACCGCACGGGGCCGGGAATAGCGCGCGACCGCTGCGCGTAGCGACTGCCGCGTGCAGGAATGTGACGTCGGGTATCATCGGCGCCAGCAGCCGAACCGGCTCACGACCGCCGGCTGGGTCCGGAACCTGGAACAGACGCCCGCGTTCTGCCAGGGCAGCGCCGAGATCGGTTTCCGCGAGCGAGGTAGTGACGGCGTACGGATGGCCCAGCGCGCCGGCGCGTAGCGCGAGCGTGTAGCTGAGCAACGACCAGTGTTCGAGCAGCCCCTCGCGCGCGAGCGCTCGATATAGGCCATTCGGACGTGGCGCCGGATAGTTGTCCCCGAAGAAGCAGGCCACGTAGCGCTGGCCGAGTCCGAGCAGTGGCAGCGCGTGTGCGGACGAGTGAAAGCCGGTGCTGCTCAGGACGAAGCCCGGACGACGATCGAGAAAGACACGAGCGAGCTCGCGCACCGCCGCGTTCGAACGACTCGGGCTCGCCGCGAAGTGCAAATGCATACCCGGTTCGACGTGCCGTCGGATGGCATCGGGAAGCGGGCAAAGCAGGTCGATTGCCACGTTGTCCTCCTCAGAAGCGATACAGCGCACCGGCGCAATTGAGGCCCGCGCCCACCGCGAGCGAGAGCACCAGATCGCCGCGGCGCACCAGACCGGTGTTCGCTTGTTCCGCGAGACAGGCCGGAATGCTGGCGCTGCCGGAGAAGCCGTTCACGTCTCCGAACCAGAGCAGGCGTTCTTTCGGCCATTCGAGCGCACGGGTGACAGAAGCCAGCAGGCCCGCGTGCGTTTGAATCGGCAACAGCCAGTTCACGTCGCGGGGTGTGAGTCCGTTGCGTCGTAAGAGCGTGCGCCCACACTCCACGAGCAGCTCGTGCGTGGCGTTGGCGGCTTTCGACCCGAGCATCGTCATCGAAGCCGCATCCTCACCAATGCCGACCCAGCTCCACTTGTCGACCTCGCTGTGCCCGCAATAGTCGATGATCCCGGCACCCTCACGCCGCTGTTCGCGTCGCAAGATCACCGCGCCGGCCGCGTCTCCGACGATGAAGCAGAACGACGAGCGGTTGCTCGGCGCGAGCGCAAAGCGGCTGCCCTGCTCGACGGCGATGAGCAACGCCGCGCGGTAGTTCTCGTTCGCGAGCAGCGCGTCGGTGACCTGCATGCCGCGCAAAAATCCCGAACAATAGCAATACTTTATGTCGAGCCCCAGCGCTCGTTGCCGGCCCAAGCCAGAGAGCACGAACGGCGCGAGATCAGCCACCACGCGATTGTTCGGGTCGGACGGGTGGGCGAGGTTCAGGGTCGTGCCGGAGGCGACGACGACGACGTCGATCTGTTCGACGAGCTCGGGGTGTGCGAGCAAGAGCTTCTGCACCAGCGCGTCGGTCATCGTGCGCGTGTTTTCCTCGGGCAGGCACCAGCGGCGGGTCTTGACGCCGCTCTCTGCGGCGAGCTCGGCGAAGCTGCTCGTGGGCGTGAAGCGGCAGCGTTCTGCGAAGGTCTCGTTGGACACGAGCTCGCTCGGGTAAGCAAACGCGGTCGCGGCGATGACGCTCGAATGCGGCATCGCTCGGCGGGCGTTGATGTCGTTGCCGTTGTTCATCGTTTTGCCCGTTGCATGACAATGGCCGCGTTTTGACCACCAGCGCCATAGCTGACGACCACGCCGCTCCGCAGTAGGCGCGACGAACCCTCTTCGGCCTGGTGATTGAAGCCGCCGACCACCCGCTTGCGATCGACTCCGATGGTCGGGGCGACGAACGCGTGGTGTAGCATCAACGCGCCGGCCGCGACGTTGATGGCGCTCGCGGCGCCCAGGGTGTGGCCATACACCGGTTTCGTGGAAATCAGCGGAATTTCCCGGGTCCGGTCACCGAACACGCGCTTCATGTAGTTGAGCTCGGAGATGTCGCTGGCGAGCACGCCATTGCCGTGGCCGACGACGAAGTCCACTTCCTCCGGTGCGAGCTCCGCCTCGGCCAACGACTCGAAAATCAAGCGCGCCGGACGCTCGCCGGTGAAGTCGACGTCGGTCGGGTGCTGGCCGCCGTTGCCGTAGCGATAGCCGACGAGGTCGGCGAGTACGCGCGCGCCGCGCGCTTCGGCGTGCTCGCGCGACTCCAGCACCACGGTGACTGCGCCTTCTCCAAAGGCGTTGGCGAAGCTGCCCGAGTACGGCCGAATCGCGCGCGACGGATCGTTCGCCTCGGCGCTGACCAGGCCCGCGTCACGGTAGACTTGAAACAGTGGCGCGACCAGCGCAGCGTCGTGTCCGGTGCCGAACGCAACCGCGACGCGTCCCATTTGGATTTCGCGGAAAGCGTTGCCGATGGCGATCGCGCCAGAGGCACAGCTGCCGTTGTAAGTGTAGGTCGGCCCGCGTATGCCGAGGATCGAGGCGGCGATCCCAACGGGCTGACCGGGGAGGGCACCGAGGTTGAAATCACGCAGGGACGGCCGCTTGCTCTCCGAGCGCAGCAATTCGTACAGAAATTCCAAGCTGCCACGCGAGGTGCCGTCAAATAACCCGACCTGTTCGGAGGCGAGCTCGCCCAGCGACAGGCCAGCCTCGTGACACGCACGCACGAGAGACGACAAGTAGAAGAGTTGCTCCTTCGAGCAACGCGCCCAGAGCTTCTTCGGGATCTCGGCGAGGTACTTCTCAGCCGTGAAATCGCGCACGCGCCCGATGGCACACTCAATGGCGTCGCCGGGATCGGGTTCGATCTTGAGCTGACTCTGGCCGGCCTTGATCTGCTGCCAGAAAACAGAAGCGTCGTCGCAGTTGGGCAGGATCACGCCGAGGCCGGTGATCACCACTTCGTGCAGCACCGCGGTGCGGCGGACCTTCAGCAGGGTCTGTGAGCTGTGCGGGTCGAGCTCCTCTGGCGACTGTCGCCAGGCAGCATTGGATTCACTGGAAATGTGCATGAAAGTAAGCGACTCCCAACGCATAAAGCGGCGCAAATGCCGGGGAGTTTAGCTGGCGGAAATGGCCACTCTTGACTTCCTGACGGGGATCACTTCCGAACTTCGAGCACTTACGCGCGGGCTGGACGGTGTTGCATTCGTGTTGTGCGCGGAGCGTTTGAAGGCTCAACTTTGGATCGTCGTCGGGGCACTGACTTCGGTACAACCAGTGCGTACATGAGTGCTTGCAGACGAGATCGAGCCGGGCTCACCGTCTCAGAAGAGGTTTGGAAGCGATGAGCGACACCGACCCCAAACGCAGCGGCTCACTCGAGAATGAGCCGGAGCTCAGCGAAGCGCCGCAAGTGGCGCGCGAAAACGTACCCGACTCGAGCAGACTCGAAGCGGTGCGAGCGCGCATCCAAGCGATCGCGGGCACTTCTGTCGCTCCCGCGGCGAAGAGTTGGCCGACGGCGCTGAAAGTCGCGCTGCCGTTGTTGGGCGTCGCTGGCGTGGTGGCCGGTGTGGTGCTCCTTACTCGACACGCGGAAGCTCCGCTGTCGTCCCTAGCGCCGACTGCATTCGTGAAGACGATGCAGCTGCCGCCCACGGGCTCTCCGCCGAATTCGACGCTGCCCCTGCCGCCCCCCCAGTGGGGTGCGCGCGCGACCATTGCCGGCACGCCTCAGGCAGCGCCGAGCACGGCCGTCTCACCTGTCTCGCCTCTGGCAGCCTCGGAGCTCGACACGCTCGAGCAAGCTCGCCGGGCATTGCAGACCGATCCTGCTCGAGCCTTGCTGCTCACGAGCGGGCTCGAGCGATTCGACCCGGGCAGCCCGCACGCCGAAGAGCGAGAAGCGATTGCAATCGAGGCTTTGGCGCGCCTCGGTCAGCTGAGCGCAGCGCGCAGCCGTGCCGAGCGTTTCAAGGCCGCCTACCCCGGTTCCGCGCAGCTGGCGCGCGTGCAGCGAACCTCCGGGCTCGACGCGCAGGGCGGCGCGGGCAACTGAGATGGACAGCCGGCCGGCCCAGTGCGCGCGTTCATGCAGCGCCCGGCACTACCTGCGCTGCGCAAGCACCTTTTTTCCACTCGACCAGGCCAGCCACGCTTCGTTGATGGCGAGGTTGCACGAGCAAACCAAGCAAGCAAAGGCGAATCGCCGAAAGCTCACGCAACCGGCCCCAAGATTCGGTCGACCTCCGCTTTTTTCGAGGTCATGTTGCGGCCGTAGGTGGTCTCATCACCGGTGTAGTACCGATAAGTCTTGAGCGCGTGCGCGACGCTGACGCAGTCGCCAGCATTCAAGTAGCCGAGGTACTCCGAGTGAGCAGCCGCGTAGCCCTTGTGGCGATTCATCCATCCGCTGGCCCCTTCCGCCAACGACGGATAGGCGAGAAAGCGCGCGGCCTCGTGAGGAGGTTGGAACACGACGATGGTCCTGCCCGGGATCGACCAACCATGAGCCTTGATTTCGTCAGCCGTCGCCATGTGCGCTAGCCCGTTGCTTCTGGCCACGGCTTCTTCGGCGTCTTCGGCAGAAAGGCCTTCCCAGACGTTCCTCAAGTACATGTGCAGCACGCTCGCGTTCTTGGCCTTCACGTTGCCGAGGTTCCAGTTGAAGCAATACTTGCCGCCGCCGGTTTCGTGCAGAAACTGCGCGGTGAGCGTGCGCGCCCCCTGCTCGTTGAGCTCGCTCCAACCCTCCCGGAGCATGGTCACGACGTCCTTGGCTGCGGGCACGGTGTTCTTCGTGGCGACCTCATTCGGGTTGTCGGTGTAACAGTTGCCCGGCTTGCGAGCGGGTGCATCGGGCGCGGGCGCGGGCGCGGACGGCGGCGACAATGGGCTCGGTTCGTACTCGCCCCCGCTGGCGGTGACGGTCAAGGCCAGGAACGTGCGTCCGCCGGGATCGACTCGGCCATCGGGATCGGACAACTTGACCACGCGCCGCTGAAACTGCGTGATCGCTTCGATCGTGAGCTGGTCGCACAGGCCGTTCTCTTCCAAACAATCCAGGGGCACGATCGTGCGGATTGACTGGTTGATCAGATTCTGAACGGTCACCACGTCGACCCGTGTGTTCGTCCCGCCTGCTCCGACCGACGCTGATAGTTGTGCCATCGTTTTTGTCGTTGCCTCCCTCGACTCTGTATAGCCCTTTCCGCGGGCCGCGGAGTAAAAAAATCCGGGCACGTATGCCACCGGTCCAGGGTCATTGCCGCTGGAAATAGATCCGACCCCAGTTCGATGGAATGAGCTGGTTCTCGAGCCGAAAATCGTTCACTTGGTCGCTGCGCCGGTTGAGCAGATCACTCCAGCTGCCGTTGGTCGAAAAAGGGATCGAGACGCGTTGATCGAAGTCCGAGTAATTGATGACCACGATGAAGCGCTCGAAGCCGGCATCGCTCGATCCGAAGCGATGATAGATGGCCACGTCTTGCTCGGGAAAGACCCCATAGCCGTCGGGGTCATTGAACGGGAAGGGGAAGAAATTGGCCGAACGCAGCGCCGGATGCTCGACCCGAATCCGGATCAGCGTGCGGTAAAGGTCGAACAATCGCCGGCCCACGAAGTCCCCGCTCTCGTTGGAGAACGCATTCCAGCGCAGCGGACGAGGCTGAACGCGATCGTCCCCCTGCTCGGGCAAGAAGAAGTCCTCACCGAACTCCTGGCCGTTGCGGATCAGCACTGCCCCCGGAGACGTGAGTAGGGCGATCGCCGCGGGTTGCGTCTTGAACCAGCGTCCGCGCCCGCCTGCCTCTCGCACGATCGAGGAGTGGTCGTGGTTTTCGATGTACGTCACTGGACCCTTTCCGGGCGCGAAGTCGAGCCCCGTATCCAGCAAGCGCAGCAGTCGGCTGTCGATGTTGCCAGTGCGGGCAAATTCGAAGGACTCGAACATCAGACGATCGAACCAGCAGCCATCGGCGCAGATGCGATTGACATCGTCGATCGCGAGAAAGCGATTGTCGGGTAGTTGTTCGATCATCAAGCTCACGTTGTCCCGGTGGAGGGTGGCAAGATGAGCGCGAACATCACGCACCAGGCGCGTGATCCCGACGTTGGGATTGCTGCGGTCGTCGAAGCCGAGCGTGAAGTCGAAGCGAATTCCGTCGAGCTGGTACTCGTCCAACCAATACACGCAAATGTCGCGCACGAACTGCTGGACGCAGCCGTTTCGGTAGTTGAACTCGTCGAAGAAGCCGCCCTGCGCGAAGCTGCCGAGGTACGGCGAATCGCCCGGATCCTGATACAGCCACTTGTAGCCGAAGCCCCGGTTCGGATCGACGCCGGCGCGCACGTGATTGAAGACGCCATCCATGATCACGTGCATGCGGCGCCGGTGCAGCTCGTTGATCAGGCTTTGCAGGCGAAATAGCTTGTCGGCGGGCGCGTTCGAGTCGTGTACGTAGCGGTATTCGACCGAGAAGAATTGCACCGGGTCGTAGCCCCAGCTGAACTCGTCGCCGGGCCAAGCCGTCCAGGGCATGAACTCGATGGCGTTCACGCCCAGTTGCTGAAGATGGTCGAGCTTGTCCCAAATCGCGTCGATCGGTGCGCGTCCAGCGCGATACTCACTGGTGAAGTCGTCAATCATCAACTCGTAAATGACCAAATCCTTGGTCGGCAGGCGCACGGCGATCGGACTGACCGCGACCGAGTTGCCCCCGATGGTGAAGCCGGAATTCTCCTGTTCACCGCCGCCGTACTTCGCGCACGGGTCGGAACACCAGCGTGTCGTCTCGTTCTCGAACGTGACGAAGTATTTGTATTCGTAGAATCCTTCGGCCAAATCTCGTGCGATCGAGCAGCGATAAAGCCAGCCATTGGGGTGAGGTTGCTTCACCAACAGCGGTGCGCTCGCTAGGTCCCAGGGCGGATCACCCAACTGCGCTTGAAAGTCACCGCGCACGCGCACCTCGGCAATGCGCGGTTGACCGCTACCCCGGTACTGACTGGCATCGACCGTGTTGTCCGGCAGGAAGAGTCGGAACTCGACGCGCTTGCCCGTCACCACTGCACCGAAATCTTCGTACATGGTCAATCCTTCGTCGAACGCTGGCTGTGCGCGGTCGGTCGTCGAAATGACGATCAGCGGAGCCGAGTGTCGCGCGCGCTGAGCGAATTACTTCGCGGTTCCGCGTGGCAGCAGGGTTGCTCCAGATCCAGGCTGCATAAAATCCAGGGCTGGGGAAGAACCGTGATAGGGTCCGGGCAGAACCGATAGCGGGAGCGAGGGCCCCCGCGCGGTCGACCAGCGAATGCCGCAGCTCGGGAAACTCAGGTTGGCGAAAGGTCTGGCTCGGTCGTGACTTCGTATGGGCTGCTGAGCCTCGCTGATCACCTGCCCGATCCCATCTCCGGACAGAGCATCACCCAACCCGAGCGATTTCAACGGATCCTGAACCTGGCCGTACACGCGGAACAGGCCGGCTTCGAGCGGATCGGCATCGGCGAGCACCATTTCGGGCACTACATCTTGCCGTCGCCGTTCGTTCTCTTGGGGGCGATTGCCGCCAAGACTCGGACGATCCGCCTCGGCACCAGCGTGACGTTGCTGGCAGGTTTGGATCCGGTGCGCGTGGCAGAAGATCTGGCGACGCTCGACGCCTTGTCCGACGGTCGCGCCGAGCTCACGGTGGCGCGCGGTGTGGAAGTCAGCACGCAGGTTGCCTTCGGCATCAGTGACGAAGGCGAGCTGCGGCCTCGCTTCGACGAGAAGCTGCGCTTGCTCTTGCGGCTACTCACTGAAGAGAAGGTCACTTGGTCGGGTCGCTTTCGCTCGCCGCTCCACGAGGTCCGGGTCGAGCCGCGGCCAGTGCAAAAGCCGCACCCTCCGTTGTGGGTCGGTGGCGGTCTGTCCACGATCTCTTGTGATCTGGCGGTGGATCTCGGCCTGCCACTCAGCTTGCCCAGTCTGTTTCGTTTTCCAGAGGACTATTTGCCCATTCTCGACCGCTATCGAGCGTCGATGTCGGCTGCACACGGGGCGGCTAAAATTGCCGTCTCTTATCCCAGCTATGTGCACGTCGCGCGCACCAGCCAAGAGGCTCGTCAGCGCTTTCGTCCGTACCTCGAGAACTACGTGCGCGCCGCCTCCGGTCGGCGAACGAGCGAGGGTCGTCCGACCGACTACGAAACCCTGCTACGAGGCCCGGCGCTGTGTGGCAGTCCGGCGGAGGTCGTGGATCGAATCGGCAGCATCAACGCCACGCTCGGCTTGGAGCAGCACTATTTGATGCCGGATCTCGGCGGTATTCCCGCAGCGCTGCTGGACGAGGTGATGGAGCTGCTCGGCGGCGAAGTGCTGCCTCGCTTGGCTTGAGCAAATGTCCCGGAGCGCGACGATTTGCTGTGGCGTTTCCGGCTGGGTCTCGGCATATCCTCAGCAGATGAAGGGCGTGCTCTGGGTATCGTCGTTGCTGTCGCTGCTGAGCGGTTGTTCGTCGTCGGACGGCACCTTTTCCTGGAAAGAAGTGACGCCGTGTCCCGTTGCGCGCTTCGAGGCTCAGGGCGTGGTCGTCGATGGCGAGCTGTGGGTGATGGGCGGCTTTCGCTCGTCCGACCTGGACGTCGTCAAGCGCATCGATATCTACGACCCGAACAGCGATCGTTGGCGCTTGGGTCCGGAGCTACAAGGGGCAGAAACCCACGCGGGCGTCGTCAGCCTGGGGCGCGACTTCGTGCTGGTGGGCGGCTTCCAGGGCAACGTGCTCAATCGGCTCACGACCGCCAACGTGTGGCGCTGGAACGCCCAGGACGCCGTTTGGAGCGCCGGCCCGGATCTGCCCACCCCGCGCGCCGCGGTGTTCGCGGCGCTAGTCGGCAATGAGTTGCACGCAGCCGGCGGGCTCGGTCCGGACGGCGACACGGATTTCGCGGAGCATGTCGTGTGGAACCTGGCAGGCGCCTCGCTTTGGAACGCCGCGGCGCCGCTGCCGAATCCCCGAAATCACGGCGGCGGTAGCGCCGCCAAGGGCTTGTTTTTCGCCCTCTCCGGGCGTCACGGTTGGGACGAGGTTGCGGGCGACGACCCGGCCGTCGACGCATTCGATCCCGCGACGAACAGTTGGAGCGCGCGTGCGCCCATGTCCGTCCCGCGCTCGGAGATTGGCGCGGCGACCATCGGCTTGTCGGACGAACGTTTGCTGGTCGTGGGCGGCTCGATCACCGGCAAGCACCCGAGCGCCGACGTGCTCGTCTACGATGCGCACAAGGACTCGTGGTCGACACTGCCCTCTTTGCCGATCCCCCTCAAAGGCGTGGTTGCGGCCCGCATCGGCTCCCAGGTGATCGTCACGACTGGTTCGCCCACCTCGACCGATCCCACGGACAAGACCTATATCGGCTGCTGTCTCTGAGTTCGCAGCGCGCGGTTCATGCACCGCGCGCTGCGCAGCGGCGTCGACTCAGAACAGCGGCGGGGTCGCGTTCTTGGCCAGCTCCAGCGCTTGTGCCGGGAACCAAGCTCCGGCGGCTGGATCGACTCGACCCCACAGTGGGTCGAAGTGCTTCTGGGCGTCGTCTCCGCTCAGCGCCCAGGGGTTGTACTGCGAGTAATCCCAAGCGCGCGCGCCGCCGGCGATGTCGCAGGACCCATCGGATTGCCCCGGGGTCTTGACCCAGAGGTAGGCATCTAGCAGCGCAACGCCGGTAGTCGCCGACGGACGCAGCCCGAGCCCCGCGCCGGGCGGATTGCACCAATTGCCGTTCTTCAAGCCGCTGATCACGCTTTCGGGCTGGTTATAGGGCGCCGCGGCGTAGGGGGTCACGTCGAGCGTGCCACGACCGTTGCGACTGGTGTCGACCACGAACGGCAGAGTAGCGACCGCGCTGCCCATCATGCCTTGAATTTGTGCGGTGACAGAGGCCACGTATTCCGGCGTGTAATCGACGGTGTAACCGGTCGCTGGATTGTACTGGCTTGCGCACCAGGCAAAGTTGCCGAGACGCCAGCCATTTTCGTCCGGGTTGGTCGCGAAGGCCGTGCACATCGAAACCCAGGTGCTGAACTGAATGGATTGTTCGGTGGTCTGGAAGTTCGACGCGTTGACGTAGAAACCCTTGGCCAGCGCGTTGCCACTCACGGGATCGGTGCCCGCCTTGTGGATACGGTAGGCCGCTTCGCCGACACCCAGCCACGCGGCATGCGTTCCGTCGAGATACACGCTCGTGTTCGGAGCACGGCTGCCGAGGCTGCTCGCGGCATACTGCAGCTGAGCATAACGTTCCGTCGGGGACGCACCCGGGGCGGGCGTCACGCTGCCATCCGCGCCGGTGACGGTCGGCTTGCACCATTCTTCAGCGCCATAGATCGTGGTGTTGTAGGGAATGATGCCCAGTGAATCGGGCTCCAAAATGACGACGGCTTTGCCGCTGCCGATGCCTTTTGCGAAAGCGTCGATCCAGGCTTTGTAGGCTGCGGTGTCCACCGCGCCGCCGCCCGAGTATTGCGCGCAGTCTCGGAACGGGACGTTGTAGGCGACGAGCACGGGCACGCGCTTTTCGAGCGCCGCAGCGGCGATCGTTTGCTTGACGGACTTTTCGACCTCTTTCGGGGTGCCGCCAGTGAACCAGACTGCTTGCGGCGTGGTGACCATGGCGGTGAGTCGCGCGGCGTCCTTCAGATCATGCGCTTTGATCAACGCGGCGATTTGCTTCACGGCGCCGGGATCCGGCGGCGGCACGTAGAAGCGCGTCTCATTGTCCAGCTTGCAGCCCCCGCTGAGCGCGCTGTTCGCCTTGGCGACCTGGCCTTCGTCCGCGCCATCGCTGCCGGCGCCGCCACAACCCGAGACGGCGAAAGCGCCGCCGAGAATAGCCCCGTAAACAAACATCGACTTCGTCATGGTGGATTCCTTGTTACGTGAACGCAAATACGTGAACAAACGCCGAATGCGTTCACGAGATTTGAATATGCGTTCGGGGTGGTAACAGGCATCACTTCCGCAATCAATGAGCAGATCTTTTTTTTTTGACTCTGACTCGTGCCATTCGTCAAATGTCGTTACTGAATTTCACGCACCCGCCGAAGCACCAGGGCAGCAGCGATCAGCTGGTAAAAGTGCCAGCAAAGTTCAGCGCAAGAAAGTTCAAGCCAGGGCCGGGGCGCGCCGCTCACGGTGATTGGCCGCGCTATACGCGGTCGCATCAAATCAGCGGATCTTCACTCGGCTATAGTCATTATTTCCAGGTGCCGAATGCTGACTGGGAGTCGAGCTAGCCGTTGGCCGATTCCCGCGCTGCTTGCCGATAGTGATACGTGTGGTGGTGCGTGAAGCCGACGCTGGAGTAGAGCGCGAGGGCGGCCTGGTTTTCTCGCTCCACTTGCAGGTACAGCGTCTCGCCGCGCTCGAGTGCGTGAGCAGCGAGAGCACGCAACACGGCCCGCGCGGCACCCTGCCCGCGGAACTCCGGCAACGTGAACATCGACGATATGCCGAACCAGCGCGCGCCACCGACTCCCAGACCAACTGCCGCGGGACAGTCGTCGATGAAGGCGATCGCGAACGAGGCGCGCGTCGAGAGCCTCGTCAACAGGCCCCGATAGACGTCTTCGACCTGAGCGAAGCGCCCGCGTCGCGCCGAGAGCTCGAACCAAGTCTCACTCATTCGTTGCTCGACTTCGGCGCGAACATTGCTCGAGGTGCTTGCTCTCGCGACGTCGCCCGGCAGCGCGGTTTGAACCGAAACGGGGGAGACCAGCTGGTAGCCCCGCGCGGCCAGCGCCGCGTCGAGCCCGCTCGGTTGCGCGTGGGTGCTGATTTGGAAGCTCGGCACGAGCGAGCGACTTCGATAGAAAGACTCGGCGTGGGCGATGCGCTGCTCGAGCGAACTCGTGCCCGTCGCGCGGCCCGTCCAAACGGAGTTGGCGCGACGCGAAACACCGCTCATCGCGCGCAAGCACCAACCCGCGACTGCTTCGCTCTCCGCGGCCGGCCAGGCGGAAAGCGCATGTTCTTCGATTTCGAGCACGCGGGAAGTGAGAGCCATTGCTCCCTTCTAGCCCCAGCTTTCCCTTCCCGGCGACTCCCCGGTGGCTTCCCGGCGACAACGTCGAGCTGGCGCGGTACTAGCGGCGCGGCGGGCCGCCCTCGCTTTGCGCGCGGAGGCGATCGGCTTGTTCGCGAATGTCGGGCGTCAGCGCTTCGCCGAAGTCTTCATCGGTGAGCACGGGACGGATTTCGAATTCACCGTCTGCGTGGTCCGAATTCGGGATACGACGGGCCCACTCGACCGCCTCATCCATCGATTTCACCTGCCAAATCCAGAAGCCGGCGACGAGCTCCTTGGTCTCCGCGAACGGACCGTCGACGAACGTGCGGCCGGCGCCCTTGAACACCATGCGCTTGCCCTTGGAGCTCGGGTGGAGCCCTTCCCCCGCGAGCATGACGCCGGCCTTGACCAACTCTTCGTTGAAATTGCCCATTTCACGCAAGAGTCGCTCGCTGGGCATCTTGCCAGCTTCGGAATCCTTGGTGGCCTTGACCAAAACAATCACTTTCATCGTCGTCGTCCTTTCGGCGAGAGAACCTCTCTCTATGCCGGCGACGTACGGCGGGGGGCGCGATCGACATCGCGCCCCCGATTTTTTTCGACCGCTAGCGATTCGGTCGGAAAATCAGCGATGGGAGCGGGCTCGGGCAAGCTCGCTTTCGACGGATCGCTTGAGCTTGGCGGCTGCCCCGTGCAGCGCCTCGTCGATATTGTGGCCGCGATGACTCACGACGACTGGCTCGATGGAGTTCAGGCGCGCTTCCATCACGCAACGTTTGTCCTCCGACCCGGATTTTGCGCCGTTGTCATCGCTGAGATGGACCTCCACCCGCGTCACTTGGCGTTCGAAATGGCTCACCGCATGCTGAACGACCCCCTGTACGTATTCGGATACCCGCTGCCTTCCGTCGACATTGTGATCAGTATTGACCTGAATTTGCATGTGCGATTTCTCCCTGGGGTTGGGGGGTGGGTCTACTGAGTGAACGGCTCGTGACGAGGAATGATTCCCGTTCGTGACACCCCTTGGAGAAGCATCGGCCATGCCAGAATGGGTGACCTGCGCTCCAATGTGGGCAAGCATTGGCAAAGCGCGCCGACACGCATTCCGGGTCGCTGGGCGCTGCGCGAGCCGGCAGACTTTGCCCTGCAATCTCGCGTAGTTTTTGCGCACGGTACTGCAGAAGATTCGCCCACTTCGCGCGCAGGCTAGCCGCCGCCAGACCCACAAAAGCCGCGCAGCGGGGGCCGATTGACTCGGGCCTCCGCTGCGATGGTGTGTTGCGATTGCGAAGAAGCGGGAGCGCTTACTTCGGGATTGGGTCGCTGGGCACTTCCGGGATCACCAGGTCGGGCAAGGTGATCGGATCCCAAGCCGGGGTCAGATTGCTGTATTGCAGGCCTGCGGCAGTCGTGCCGTTGGTTCCCGGAGTGCGGTTTTGGTTCCAGATGTAGACCGCCGGGTAGGTGGTGATCGCGCCCGTCATGTCGTCGACCACGACGGCTGCCAGATATAGCTGCGAAGACTGCGGTAGGCCCTTGAACGAGGACAGCGGGTTGACTGGCAGCTGGAACTGCTTGGAGAACTCGTCCGCGTACTTGCGCCCGGAGGAGAAGACCAGAAAGTAGTAGGTCTTGTTGTTGGCCTTGACGTGGACCGCGTCAGGCGACCACTTGGCCCAGCTGTTGATGATGCCAGTGGCGACGTTGTCGCCGCCGCACGTGCCAGGATCGTTGGCGGCGAGCTCCGTGGCGGTACCACCTGCCGCCGGGATGACCATGATCTTGCCGAAGCGGTTGTAGTACGGACCATCCGGCGAAGCGGTGCCCGGCTTCGGTGCCTGAGTGAAGGCAATCAGCTTGTCGTCCTGCGAGAACGACGGATAGTACTCGAGCAGATTGGCGTCGGACGCGCCCGCGAGCGCAGCCGAGGTGCCGCCTGCGCGGTTGTTGTAGGGCACGACGCGGATGTCGGCCGTGGTCGCGGTCGCATCCGGGTGGCCATCGGGCGAGTAGTCCGTGGTCACATACACGATCGAGTTTCCGTCGTGGCTCAGGTTGGGCGAGACGTCGCTGACCTTCGAATCGCCGGTCGCGATGAGACCCCAGCCGGTCCCTTTGGCGGCGGTGACCATCGTGTTGCGCATGTCCAGCTCCGGCTTGCCGTAGTCGTTGTCCGGAGAGATCGTCACCGGGATGGCGGCGTTATAGTCCGCGTCGATCCAAGCGAGCTGGTGCCACTTGATCTTGTCGTCCATCGTGGCGCCATCGGTGCCGTTGTATGCCGGCAGCTTGTTCCACGGGATGCTGCGCGCCGTGCCCGACTGAAAGGTCGTGCCGTAGCTGCTGATGATCGTGTGATCCCCGGCCTTCCAGTGGCCGACCGACATGCTGATCTGGCCCCACCAGGGCGTCTTCATGATCGCTTGTGCACCGGCGGCGATGGCCGTCGGCGTGGCGCCGGTGTTCAACGCGGCGCCCGCGATAGACCAAGGCCAGTCGTCTCCGAAGAGCACGGTGCCACCGCCCGTTGGATCTGGGACGGTGGTGTGGCAGCCGATGCAGCGCACTTGCCCGTCGGTGAAGCCCGCCAGCTTCGGCTTGTCGTAGTAGCCGCGCAGGGTCGCGCCATCTTCACCGATCTCACCGGTCCACTTGACCTGAGTGAGCGTGAGGGCATTCGCGACGCCTTCATCGCCCACGGCGAAGCCGAGCAACTTGCTCGAGTCAGGCGTGACGTTGCCGGAGTTGACGGTCCAGAACACCATGCTGCCGGTTGCCACCACAGGCGCAATATTGAAGTCGCCCTGAATGCCGACCGGCATGCCCGGCGAGCTCGAGTTGATGCCGCGGATGGTGACGGTCACCGGTTGCCCCGCGGCGTTGTTGGCGAAGCCGTAGCCTGAGGCTCGCGGCGACGCCGCATCGGCCGTTGGAGTCGTGCCCGTCCAGATCTCCTTGGGCAGGTACCAGGAGGGAGCGACGCCCCCGGCGGCCGAGTACTTGGTGTACGCCACCAAGTCGTTGGCCTCCATCGGCGAATGCAGGCGGATCTCCAAGATATCGATGCCGGCCGGAACTCCGGCGACGCGGAAACGCGGGCGGACCCAGTTGGCGGGCAGCATCGCGCCCGGCTTGCCGTTGGCTCCGAGTTGCGGCTCGAGCACGCACAGGGTGCCGGGCGTGAAGTTGGTCGGATCGCCGAACTTTGCCGGGATATCCGCGGTCACGCCCTCACCCATGATGGGCATGGTCGGGAAATCCTTGCAGGTGCCTGGGCCGCAGGCAGCGTGAGTGATGTTCGGATTGCCCGGGTCGGCGTCAGCGGGAGCGCCGCCGTTGTTTTCTGGACCGCCGGGGTTCAGACCGTCCGGGCCGCCGCCGCTGCCGGGGATGAAATTCGAACCGCTACCGCCCGAGGTGTTCGAGCCGCTGCTGGTCGAGCCGGTGTTCCGGAACGTCGAGCCCGGACCGTTGTTGGAGGTGCTGCACCCAAACGCTGCGGCCCCGAGGGCGCCCGCCAAAACTGCAAGGCCTAGATACTTTCGCATCGTAAATACTCCGAACCAACAAAGACCACAAAGCCGAATAGATCTCGCGCTTGCGCCGCTGAATCACGCAATGAGCCACGGAGATCGAGACTAGTCAACGAAAAGAGCGCTTTTCCAGATCCAGAATAAAGCAATCGCAAACCTGGAACCGCTTCCAGTAAACGGTGGGCGCGCTCAGCGCGCTCACCAGCAGTTCGCTCTAGCTCAGAATTGAGCGTTCCTGAAGGGAGTCAAGTGAACGGGCTTGGTCAACGGAACCTGCATGACGGGGATCAAAAGTCGACTCGTCGCGCTCGTCACCATTGTTGCACTTCTTTCACTTCTTGCACTCGCTTCGTGGAGAGCCTCGGCGGCTCTCGCCGGAGATCGGATCCCCCTTTATTCGACATCAGCCGAACGCCCGTGCCCCGGCGCTGCCAACGTCTACCGGGTTGCCTGCGAGAATCAGATAGCAGGGGATCATTCCAGCGCCGATGCATGGGAACCCGCCCTGCGCGTTGTCGCGCAAATGAAGGCTGACTCGTCAGATTGCCTTCGAGTGTCGGGAGTGCGTCGAAGATTCGAAAAGGGCGACTCAGTCCGAGAGCCGTTCGGCCCCTGCATAGACGTTGAACTTGTCACCGCGCGCGAAACCACACAGCAGCAGACCAAAGCGCGCGGCGGTGGAAACAGCGAGCGAGCTCGGCGCGGAGACACCGACGACGCCGCACAGGCCCGCAGCCAATGCCTTTTGAACGATCTCGAAGCTGATTCGCCCGCTGACCACCAGGATCGCTCCCAGCGCCGGTAATTGGCCGTCGAGCACGAGTCGACCAATCGCCTTGTCGACCGCGTTGTGACGCCCCACGTCCTCGCGCACGACGCACAGCCCCGCTTTGCTAGTGGCGATGCCTGCGCCGTGCAGCCCGCCCGTGCGCTGGAAGGTCGGTTGCCGCTTTTCGAGCTCTGCCGAGAGGCTGGCGATGAAGGCTCGCCGCACGGGCGGGCAGGGCGAGACCGGGCGCAAGCGCTGCAGCAGGTCGTCGATCATTTGGCGCCCGCACACGCCGCACGCCGAGGTCGTGAGCGTTCCGCGGCGAGTGGCCTCGATCGCCAATACGACGCCGGCTGCGGGCAAGACATCGATCGTGTTGCGTGCGCCCTCCGTGCCGAGCCGCGCGCAGTGCTGGATCCCGCCCAAATCAGCGCGTGAACCGATCACGCCTTCGGCCAGCAGCAAGCCCGCGACGAGTTCGTGATCATGCCCGGGGGTGCGCATCGTGACCGCGAGCGGCTCGCCGGCGATGCGGATCTCGAGCGGCTCTTCCACGGCGAGCTCGTCCGGGTGCTCTTCGAGAGTCGGGCTCGTGCCTGCGGAGCGATAGGCCTGCACCGCGGCGATCTGAACCGCGGGCGGGAGCCTGGCGTTCACGTTGCCTCCGGCGAGCGCTTCGCGAGCGACGCGGGCGAGGGCTCGATGCGGATCGGGATCGATTTGAACGCCGGCTGATTGCTGCGCTCGGCCACGCTGTGCAGCGGCACGAGGACATTGGTCTCTGGATAATACGCCGCCACGCAGCCACGCGGAATGTCGTACGGGACCAACTTGAAGCGCTCGGCCTTGCGCGACTCACTGCCGAAGCGGCTGATCAAATCGACCGTGCTGCCGCTCTCGAGCTTCCGCGCTCGCATGTCTTCGGCGTTGATGAAGAGCACGCGCCGACCATTCGAGATCCCGCGGTAGCGATCGTTTTCGCCGTAAATCGTGGTGTTGAACTGATCGTGGCTGCGCAGAGTCGTGAGCAGCAGCTCGCCCGGCAGCAGCTCATGGCGGGGAATGGGGTGAACCGTGAAGCGGGCCTTGCCAGAGGGCGTAGTGAAGTTTCCTTCGCGCGGTCCGTTGGGCAGGTAGAAGCCACCCGGCTCGCGCACGCGCCGGTTGTACTGGGCGAAGCCCGGCACGACGTGTTCGATGTGTTCGCGGATTCGATCGTAGTCGGCGACCAGGCCGGCCCAGTCCGTGGTCGTCCGTCCGGCGAGCGTTCGCGCGGCGATGCCTGCCACGATCGCAGGCTCACTCCGCAACTGCTCGGACGCAGGCGGGAGCACTCCCCGCGATTGGTGCACCACGCCGGTGGTATTTTCCACGCTCACGAACTGCTCGCCCGACGCTTGCACATCCCGCTCGCTACGCCCCAAGCACGGCAGAATCAGCGCTTCTCGACCAGTGACCAGGTGTCCGCGGTTCAGCTTGGTCGAGATCTGCACCGTGAGCCGACAGCTCTGCATGGCGCGCGCGGTGAGCTGTGTGTCGGGCGTGGCGGCCAAGAAATTCCCGCCCAGCCCCACGAACACCTTCACCCGACCTGCGGCCATCGCTTCGATCGTGCCGACGGCGTCCAGACCGTGGGCTTTGGGCGGCGAAAAATCGAACTCCTTGCCGAGCGCGTCCAAGAACTTGTCGCTCATCTTCTCCCAGATGCCGACCGTGCGGTCCCCCTGCACGTTGCTGTGCCCGCGCACCGGGCACAGCCCTGCGCCGCGCCGGCCAATCTGCCCGCGGAGCAACGCGAAATTGGCGATGGTCTGCACGTTGGCGACGCCATTTTTGTGTTGGGTGATGCCCATCGCCCAGCAACAAATCATGCGTTCGGCGCGGCTGGCGATGTCCGCGGCTTCGCGGATCTGTTCGCGCGAGCAACCGCTGTGCAGGGCGATCTCGCTCCAGCTCGCGGCTTCGAGATCGGCGCGCAATGCGGCGAAACCTTCGGTCTGCTCGCGGATGAAATCGTGCGCCAGGACGCGCCCGCCGCTTCGGTCGTCCTGCTCCAGCATCTCCTTCATGATGCCTTTGAGCAGCGCGACATCGCCGTTGATCTTGACCGGCAGGAACAAGCGGGCGATGGCCGTGCCCGGGCCGAGCAGTGACAACGGTTCTTGCGGGTTCTTGAAGCGGATCAGACCCGTCTCCGCCAGCGGGTTGATGCTCACGATCTGGCAACCGTTGCGCGCGGCTTTCTGCAACTCGCTGAGCATGCGCGGGTGGCAGGTCCCGGGGTTCTGGCCAATCACGAAAATCGCGTCAGCGTGCGCAAAGTCTTCGATTTTGACGGTCGCTTTGCCGATCCCGATCGACTCGGTGAGGCCCGCACCGCTCGACTCATGACACAGATTCGAGCAATCAGGCAGGTTGTTCGTGCCAAATTGGCGCGCAAATAGCCCGTACAGAAAGGCGGCCTCGTTGCTGGCGCGACCGGAAGTGTAGAACGCGGCTTCGTTGGGCGAGGCGAGCGCGTTGAGCTCACGCGCGATCAGCTCGAAGGCCGCGTCCCACTCGATGGGCTGGTAGTGATCCGATCCCGCTGGCCGCCACATCGGCTGCAGCAGTCGGCCTTGTTTTTCGTACCAGCGATCGCTTTGCTCGAGCAGCTGACTCAGCGAGTGCGTGGCGAAGAACTCGGGCAAAATGCGGACTTTGGTCGCTTCACTGGCGACCGCCTTGGCGCCATTTTCGCAGAATTCTGCCGTCTTCCGCTGGCGATCCGGATCGGGCCAAGCGCAGCTCGGACAATCGAAGCCGTCGGTTTGGTTGACCTTGAGCAAGGTGCGGAGGCCGTTGCCGACGCCCATCTCCGCCACCCCGCGTTTGACGGTCTCGTAGATCGAATACAGCCCGGCCGCGCTCTTGTGACGGTGCACTTGCCGTGCTGCGTGCGCTTCCAGCGGCGGTTCGGCGCCGGCAACCAGCAGTGCGTTACTCGGAGCCGCCGCTTCGCCGGCTGGTTCGACTTCGCTGCTCGCTGATTCGTTCGGGGTGCGATCCACGGCGCGAGTGTACTCCGCGAATGCCTGCCATTGCGGTTTCGCCTCGAAATAATTGCAGACAGTGGCCCACTTCGGGCGATTCACCGAGCGGCGAACAAGCGCGCCTCAGTTGCCGAGCGGGCCGATTGGATTTGGGTAAGCGGGCGCGGCTCGCGCTTCCCGTCGCGTAGCTCCAAACGAGTCGAGCGCCCAGCGCGCGGCTCACTTCGTCGAGAGCGCCGAGCGGCCGCGTTTCAGAACAGACTACCCTGGGCCTTCTGCGGCTGTTTTTGACCGAGATGCTCGTAGGCTTTCTTGGTCGCGATTCGCCCGCGCGGCGTACGACCGAGGTAGCCTTGTTGCAGGAGATAAGGCTCGTACACGTCTTCGATCGTATCGCGCGGTTCGGCCAGCGCCGCGGCCAAGGTTTCGACGCCGACCGGGCCACCCTCGTAGTGTTCGATCAAGATCCCCAATAGCCGGCGGTCCATTTCGTCCAAGCCGGCGCTGTCCACACCCAGGCGATCGCAGGTGTGCTGCACGATCTCGCGGTCGATCTTGCCCGAGCCGCGCACCTCGGCGAAATCGCGCACGCGTCGCACCAAGCGATTGGCGACGCGCGGGGTGCCACGCGAGCGCGTGGATAGCTCACGTGCCCCGTCTTTGTCGCAGGGAACGCCGAGTAAGCGAGCGCTGCGCAGGATGATCTTCTCCAAGTCTTCCGGCGGATAGAAGTCCAGACGCAGGGTCACACCGAAGCGCTCCTGCAGCGGCTTGGTCAAGAGCCCGGTGCGCGTGGTGGCGCCGATCAGCGTGAACGGCTTGATGTCGAGGGTGATGCTCTCCGCATACGCGCCTTCGCCCATCATCACGTCGATGCGAAAGTCCTCGATCGCCGGATACAGCGCTTCTTCGACCGTGGCGCTCAGGCGGTGAATCTCGTCGATGAACAGGATATCGCCGCGCCCCAGCTTGGTGAGCTGCCCGGTCAACAGCCCCTTGTGTTCCACCGCCGGGCCGCTCGTCTGGTGCAACGTGACCCCCATCTCCTTGGCCAGGATGTGCGCCAGCGTGGTTTTGCCGAGACCGGGCGGACCGCAGAGCAGGATGTGATCGAGGGGTTCGCTGCGACGACGCGCAGCTTCCACGTACACCTTCAGGTTCTCGCGGTGCTTCTGTTGCCCGACGAACTCCTCCAGCGACTCTGGCCGGAATAGGCGATCGAAGCGCTCGTCGTCGGGACGCGCCTGCGTGCCCAAGACACGTTCGCCGGGAGGAGCCGCGGACTCGAGCTCGGGCTCGGCGACGGGACGCGATTTCTTGGCTGCCATCGCGGCGGAGCCTACCACCGCGCCGCGGAAATGGGCGGCGGCAGCCGCGACTCCGCTTCCCCGGTCGGCATCAGCAGCGAGAAAATCGCCCCGCGGCCGCTGAGCGGCGTGACCGCCACCGTGCCACCGTGCAGCTCGACCACGGAGCGAGCAAGGCGCAGACCGAGAGCCAAGCCGCGGTGCTCGCTCGGGCCGAGCGCCGGGCTCGGATCGAGCAAGGCCTCCAGCTTTTGAGCCTCCACGCGCGAGCCCGGGACCTCGACGTCGAAGCGGATCGCCTCCGACTCTGCGACCACTTGCACGTGCACCGCCGCAGACTCCGCGACGCGCACCGCGTGGCCGATGAAGGTGGCGAGCGCGCGCGGCATGCGGATCCGGTCCACGCGCAGCGAGTACACGTCGTCGGCGACGTCCGCAAAAATCTCCACCCCACGGTCGCCACCCAAGTCTTTGCCCTTGGCCACGGCTTCGGCCAGCAGCTGGCGAACATCGCAGTTGTCCAAGACCAAGCTCAATTGTCCGGCGTCGACGCGAGCCGCGTCCAGGATGGTTTCGATCAACGCCAAGAGCTCGCGCCCGCGGCGGTCGATCAAGCTCAGGCTTTCGCTCTGTCCGGCGCTCAGCTGCTCACTCTTTCGCACCAGCTCGGTGAAGCCCAAAATCGCGTTCAGCGGGCTCTTCAAATCGTGGCTGACGCTCGCGAAAAATAGGCCGCGCATGCGCGCCGCGGCTTTGCGCGCCGAGATGGCTCGCTCTTGGGCCTCGGCAAAGACGCGAAAGCGCGCCGCCAAGCGCTCGATCGCTCGCCCCAAACGCGCGACGACGCGGAAGCGCGCCGCGCGCACCACACGCGTGCCGCCGCTGAGCACGGCGTCCGTGCCGAGCAAGCGCACATCGCGGATTGCCGCGCGCAAATCTTCC
>DASSMT010000297.1:0-7792 GCA_035688655.1 Polyangiaceae bacterium
GAAGCCCATGCCATTGGCGCAACCCGTGCCGCGCCAGAGGGTCTCGACCGAGCCGTCGAGATCGACGCGAAACAGCCCACCGCTCTGCTCGGTCTTGCCGATGGTGCCCGCGAACACGCGCCCTTCCGGGTCCGCAATCACGTCATTGAAGCGGACCATGCCGCTGTCGATCTGCTCCACGACGACGCGCCGCTTGCCGTCTTTACCGAGCAGCGCGATGCGATCGACTTCGAACAGCAGCAGCGAGCCGTCTTCCTGAAAGGTGAAGCCTCCGATCTTGTCCGGGTTGCGATGAAAGCACTCGTGCTCGAGGCTCTCGTGTGCGACGCGAAACAGCCGGCCGCTCTCGATGTCGACCCAATACAAGCGCTGTTCGCGTTCGTCCCAGAGCGGGTTTTCTCCCACCTGACAGTGATAGTTGGCGACAGGCTCTGGGTTGAACATCGGTCGGTCGAAGTCAGAGTAGATTGCGCACGCGCGCGATCACCTCGGCGACGCCATCGGGGAACGGGCGCAGCGCGACATCCAGATGCTGCGATTCGGACTCGATCCCGGACACGGTGACCAACGGCGCGAGCACCCGAACCAGGCGCTGAGCGCTTTGATTCGTTGCGAATTTGGGATGCCGCATCAAGTCGATCACGATCCGATCGTCCCGGGCATCGACCAAGATGGGCGGGCGCTTCGGCATGTACATGACCAAGTTCCCGGGCTTGCTCAAATCCAGCGCGCCCGATTTGAGCAAGGCAGCGATCGGCGTGCTCGCCTTGTCGTCAGTGACCTTCAGCGATACTTCGGCCAGGCGGATCTCGAAGCACAGCTCAGTGGCGTTGGCTCGGACGCGCTCGATGTAGACGATCGCCGAAGCGCGCACTGGGGTGCCCATCAGATCGAGCGAAGCGGACACGCGCACGCCCGGTGGCACCGCTTCGAGCTCCACGTCTTTGGGGGCCTTCTTGCCCGTGCCCTTCACCGCCAACCAACGCAACGCTGCGAGCGGCACGCCGAAGCGCATGGCTAACGCATTGCGTAGCAACCGCCATAGCTCCTCCGGGTGATCCTTCAGGTAGTTGCCGACTGCGCCCGCGATTTCCCGTACGTCCATGAGTTTGCCGTGCGGAGTAAGCCACAGGATTCAAGCGAGGCCAACGCACACCTTTCGGGTGGCGCCCGCGCGTGCAGGGGCGCTCGCGCCGGGGGGGGGCACGACCGAGGAACGACCAAGGAACGACCAAGGCACGACCGACGCACGACGAAGCCGCAGGGGAGCGTGATTTTTGCGCGGCCACTGCTAATCTTCTGTGATGGCAAGCCGCGTCCGCATCTCGCCCGGGGCGGTGCACGACACGCTCCGTCGGCACCTGCTGGCAGTCGGCTACTCCCTGGTCCTCGACCTCGAGCAGAGCCGAGGCACGCTAGCGGTGGACGCGCTCACCGGCAAGCAGTACTTGGATTTCGCCAGCTTCTACGGCTCGAACCCGCTCGGCTACGGGCACCCCAAGCTGCTCGAGCCGGACATCCAAGCCCGCCTCGCACGCGCCGCGACCGTGAAAGTCGGCAATCCAGACTTTTACACCACGTACTACGCGGAGTTCGTGGAGACACTGGCACGCACGGCCGCACCTCCAGAATTTCCCCACTTCTTCTTTGTAGAGGGCGGCGCGCTGGCCGTGGAGAACGCGATGAAGACCGCGTTCGACTGGAAGGTGCGCAAGAACCTTTTGGCCGGCAGGGCGGCGGGCGGCAGCCAAATCCTGCATTTCGAACAGGCGTTTCACGGGCGCGCTGGCTACACGCTGAGCGTCACCAACACCGACCCCATCAAAACCCTCCATTTCCCGAAGTTCGATTGGCCGCGCATTCCAACGCCGAAGCTGTCGTTCCCACTTTCGCGCAACATGACGGAAGTGCTCGAAAGCGAGCACGCTTCGCTCTCCGCGGTGCAGCAAGCCTTCGAGCAGCGCGGGCACGAGATCGCCGCCATCTTGATCGAGCCCATCCAGTGTGAGGGTGGCGACAACCACTTTCGCCCGGAATTTCTGGCCAGTTTGCGCCGCATCGCCGACGAGCGTGAGGCGCTGCTGATCTTCGACGAGGTCCAAACCGGCGTCGGGTTGACGGGCGCGTGGTGGGCATTCCAAAAGCTCGGTGTTCAGCCGGACGTGCTCTGCTTCGCCAAAAAGATGCAGGTTGGCGGCATCCTGGTGACCCGCCGCGTCGATGAAGTCGAGAGCGTGTTTACCGTGCCCAGCCGAATCTCCAGCACCTGGGGCGGCTCGCTCGTGGACATGGTGCGCGCCACGCGCATCCTCGAGATCGTGGAAGAAGATCGCCTGCTCGAAAATATCACCCTGCGCGGGGCCGAGCTGCGGCGCGGACTCGAAGCCTTGGCGCTGCGCTTGCCGGAGGTAGACAACGCGCGCGGCCTCGGCGGGCTGTGCGCGGTCGATTTGCCTTCGGCTGAGCTGCGTAACCAAGTCGTCCGGCGCTGCTATGACGAACAGCTGATCGTCCTCGCGTGTGGACCGCGCTCGATCCGCTTTCGCCCTTTCCTGAACGTCGATTCCGACGCCGTGGCCGAGTGCCTGCTGCGCTTCGAGCGTGCGGTGCGTCACGTGCTCGGCGCGCCCCACACCAGCGCCGCCTGAGGCGGGAGCTCGTGGCTACTCCTCGCGCTTGGCGCCGGGCAGTGCGTTCACGGCCGTGGTCTCGGGCGACGCTGCGAGCTCGCTTGCGGCCGCGCCCCGGGCGTTGAGCTCCGTGCGCACGCGGTCGCCGACCGACTGAGCAAGCCGGCCCAGAATGTCCGGCACGTCGCGCAGCAGCGCCGACCACGCGCTGCTCTCGTCACCCTCAACGGTGAGCAGCTGAGCGGAGCCGTCTTTGCCCACAGCGATTACGGCCACCGGGTCGAGCTCCACCGCACCACCGGCGCCGTGCCCGCCCGAGTTCCCGCCCAGCTTGGCGCTCTTGCCTCCAGCGGTCGCGCTGCCTGCACCGAAGGCGATCTTCAGACGGTGCACCGGGATCACGGTCGCATCCCCGGCTTGCTGCGCTTGGCCCACGATGGTCTCGCTCTTGGAGATGCCATGCACACCCGAGAGCAAGCTGCTTACGATGTCACCGATCTTGGATTCGCTCATGGGGGTGCGTCATTCGCTGGCGGGCACGGCCGAGCGCCGCGCCATCGAGCGTTGTTTTAGCACGAAACCGAGCACGTCCACGACCAGGCGCACCGGCCAAATCCGGAATCGGCCGTCTGCGGCGAGGGTCAAGCGATCCTCGGACTCCCAGCCCGGGGTTTGCTTGATCACATAGCGTTCCGGCAGGACCCCTGACAACATGCAGAGTCCCGCCAGGATCTGCCCGGTCAAGGCCACGTCGCGGAACGAATAGGCCACGTCCAATTCGAGCGAGCGAACCTCGAACACGCGCTTTTTCTCGCGCCACGACCAGAGCGCCTCGAGCGGGTCGAGGCCCGAAAAAAAACGACCGATCGCGCGCTCGATGCGCGTCAGATTCAGCGCTTTGTCGCGTGGCTCACGCACGGCGGCGTCGGCCGATTTTTTACGCGCCCGGAGCCAGCGCGAAAGCGGCAGGCGCAGGAGCTGCCGGCCAAACAAGTGGCAAGTCATGAACGGCGGCACCCCGTGGGCCCAAATAGCGCTGAAGGCGACCGGACCGATCGCAATGCCGAAGGCCAGCGCCCAGTTGCCCGACGGCTCCGCGCGTGCCTGCAGGTTGCTGCCCACCGACACCGGCAGATAGTACGAGAGCAGCCCCAACAGCCCCAGCGCGAGCGCGCACAGCCCAAGCCACCACATGACCTGTGCCGGCGCCGGAGCGCTATTTTTCGTCGCCTGTGCCGAGCTGCGCGGGGCTCGTAGACGGCAGCGCGGCGGGCTCCGGTTCCGAGCTCGGCGCGGGCAAGATTTGTACGCCTTTGCGCAGCACGGCGGTCTTGCCGCGGTGCAAGGCCAACATGTGGGGCGTGCCGTCTTCACCGACCACGACGAACGCTCGAGGTTCGACCACGATGGCGCCGCCCGCTCCGCCGGCTTCTGCGCCGGCGTCCCTTTCTTCATTTCCGCGCTTGGCCGTCCCGCCGACGTCACCAATGGCCGTGCCAAACGCGATACTGATCTTGCTCAATGGCAGGACTTTGGCCTGACCGGCATCACGCACACTGCCCACCACGCCGTCCGCCTTGGACACGCGACCGAGCTCGCCCAACAGTTCGCCCATCAAGTCCTTGAGATCCATGCGTGAAACCAACCAATCACGAGCCGCGTGCCTCGTCAAAGCCAATTCGGCCGGGCAATGGCGCAAGACGACGCTCTCGCGCTAAGGTCCCGGGTGATGAGACAGCTCAAGCTTGGCACGTTGACGGCCCATGTCACGGGCGGAACCGACCGCGAAGGCGGCGGCACCGGCCCGGTTGTCGTGCTCCTGCACGGTTACGGCGCGCCCGGCACCGATCTCGTGCCTTTGTGGCGGGAGCTCGCGGTGGCGCGTGAAGTTCGCTTCGTTTTCCCAGAAGCACCGCTCGACCTCGGTTTTGGTGGGCGCGCGTGGTGGCCCATCGACATGGCGCGCTTGCAGGACCGCTACTCGGAAGCCGCGGTCGAGCAGCTGATCGCCGAAGTGCCACCGGGGATCGACGCGGCGCGCGCCGCGCTGCTCGAGCTGCTCGCCACGTTGGAGCGAGATTTTGCGGCGCCGCCCGAACAGACCCTGATTGGCGGCTTCTCACAAGGGGCGATGCTGGCGACCGACACGGTGCTGCGCACCACCCGCGCGTTCGGGGGACTCGCGCTCTTGAGCGGCACGCTGATCTCGCATGACGAGTGGCTGCCGCTGATGAGCGCGCGTCGTGGACTCCCGGTCTTGCAGAGCCACGGACGCGCAGACCCGGTGTTACCCTTTGCGCTGGCCGAGCGCCTGCGCGACGAGCTCGTCTCGGCTGGCTTGCCCGTGGAGTTCGTTGCCTTCAACGGTGGCCACGGCATTCCGGGCGGCGTGCTGGAGGGACTGACTCGCGCCATTCGGCGGCTGACCCCCGGGACGGCATGAAGCTCGCTGCGATCGACATCGGCACCAACTCGATTCACATGGTCCTGGTCGAGGTGAATCCCGATCATGGGTTGAGCGTGATCGATCGCCAAAAGACCATGGTTCGGCTGGGCCAAGGCCTGTTCGAGACCATGCGCCTCAGCGAGCGCGCCTTCGCGGACGGGCTGGACGTGGTGCGGCGGTACGTGAAGCTGGCTGAGAGCCGTGGCGTCGAAGAGGTGCTCGCCGTCGCCACCAGCGCCACCCGTGAAGCCGAAAACGGCACCGAGTTCTTGGACGCGATCGTGCGTGAAACGGGCGTCTCGCCGCGGGTGATCTCGGGCACCGAAGAAGCGCGCTTGATCTTTTCGGCCGTGCGGCACGCGCTCGATCTGCAGCAAGAACGCACGCTGGTGCTCGATATCGGCGGCGGCAGTGTCGAATTGTCGCTCGGCACGCAGAATGCCGTGTACATGAACGAAAGCCTGCGCCTGGGCGTGCAACGGCTGCTCGATCACCACGGCACTTCAGCGCCGCTCAGTATGCGTCAACTGTACGAGCTGCAAGGCTACGTGCACGGCGCTGCTGCCGAGGTCATGTCACAAGCGCACAAGCTCGGCTTCGATCGCGTGGTCGGCACGTCCGGCACGATTCGCACCTTGGGCGAGGCCGCGCACTTGGCCGTCAACGGCGCCCCCTTTCGTTCGCTGAATGCGCAGACCGTGCGCCGGCGCGACATCCGCGAGCTCACCCGACGCCTGGTCGAATTGGATCCGCCCAAGCGCGCAAAACTCGAGGGCATCGGCGAAGCCCGCGCCGACACCATTCATCTCGGCGGCGTTCTGCTCAGCGAATTGCTGGAGATGGCCGAGGTCGAAGAGCTCACGCTCTGCGACGCCTCGCTGCGCGAAGGGGTGATCTGGGACTATCTGGAGCGCCATGGCCGCTCGCCCACGACCCACGCGCCCATCCCGGATCCGCGGCGCCGAAGCATCGTCGAGCTGGCACGCAAGTACGAGCGGGACGATCCGCGAGAGCATCACATCGCCCGCCTTTCGCTGGAGCTGTTCGATCAGACCGTCGAGATCCACGGCTTTGGCGACTACGAGCGGGAACTGCTCGAGTTCGCAGCGTTGGTGCACGGGGTCGGACGGCAGATCGGCTACGCGGATCGCCACCGTCACTCGCGCTACATCGTGCGCAACTCGACGCTGCGTGGCTTCACGGACGACGAGATCGAGCTGCTCGGGCTGATCGTGTTTTACCATCGCCAAGAGCGACCGAAGAAGAGCCACGATCGGCTAGTCCAGCTCACGAGCGAACAGCAGCGTTTGATCAAGGTCCTCTCGGGGATGTTGAGGCTCGCGGTCGCGCTCGACCGGGGACACAGCCAGCTGGTGAAACGGCTTCGTTGTTACGTATTTCCGACCCACGTCGAAATCGTGATCGACGGCCCTGGCGATCTCGAGCTCGAGTTGCTCGCCGCGCGAAACAAGCTCGAACCGCTGGCTCGTGCGCTGAGACGTGAGCTTTCGATCGAGCGCACCGCACCTTCTTACGGCGCCGGCGAGCCGACGCTGCGCGGCTGACACTACTTGCTCAGTCTTGGCAGGATCAGATCACGATCTGCGCGAGTCGACACGAGCTACGAGAGAAAACCGGCGCCCGTTCGCGCTTCGATTCGAACGAGTCGCGGGCCGTTGACATTCGGCCGCCTCGGTCATTGCCCGAAAGTAGCCCGCACGGCTCCAACCAACTGCTCGAGTAGATTTAGATCGTCAGCACCAGCGCGCCGCTCAGCGAGCCGTTGCGCAAATGCTCGAGCGCGCGATTCGCCTCGCTCAGCGGGTAGGATTGGACCTCGGTGTGGACAGGAATGCGCGGCGCGAGCTCCAAGAACTCCAGACCATCACGGCGCGTCAGATTGGCGACCGAACGCAGAGTCCGTTCACCCCACAACAGATCGTACGGGAACGAGGGAATGTCGCTCATGTGGATCCCCGCGCAGACCACGTTGCCGCCCTTGCCCACGGCGCGGAGCGCGCGCGGCACGAGCGCGCCCGCAGGCGCGAAGATGATCGCAGCATCCAAGGTTTCGGGAGGAGACTGATCCGAGCTGCCCGCCCAAACTGCCCCTAATTTCTTGGCGAATTCCTGATTCTTCGTATCGCCGGGCCGCGTGAACGCAAACACCTTCCGTCCTTGGTAGGCGGCGACCTGGGCCACGATGTGCGCGGCCGAACCAAACCCATACAAACCGACGCGCTCGGCGTCGTACGTCAAGCTGAGCGCGCGATAGCCGATCAGGCCAGCGCACAGCAGCGGTGCCGCCTGCAGATCGGAAAATGATCCCGGCAATGGCAAGGCAAAGCGCGGATTGGCAACAGTATACTCCGCGTAGCCTCCGTCCAATTGATAGCCCGTGAATTCGGCGCGATCGCACAGGTTCTCGCGATCGGTCAGGCAGTAGCGACAATCTCCACAGGCGCGACCGAGCCACGGGATCCCGACGCGTTGCCCCTCGGCGAACCCTTCGACGCCCTCCCCGATCAGCGCGACGGTGCCGACGATCTGGTGACCCAAGATCAGGGGTTGCTTCGCCTGCGCGAGCTCGCCGTCACACACGTGAAGATCGGTGCGGCACACGCCGCAAGCGCGCACGCGAATCAACAGCTGACCGAAGCCCGGGCGCGGGCGTGGGACCCGCTGTTCCAGCAAGGGCTCGCGAGGCGCCGGCAGC